>CAYFLU010000047.1:0-20673 GCA_964343975.1 uncultured Solibacteraceae bacterium | reverse complement strand
GATCTACATGGGCGGCAACGTGCTCTTCTCCACGGTGAACCACGGCCAGTCGTGGTCGGTGATGAGTCCGGATCTGACGACCAACGACAAGTCCAAGCAGCAGTCGTCCGGCGGCGACATCGTCGTCGACAACACCGCCGCGGAGTTCCACTGCACGATCATCGCGATCAGCGAATCGCCCGTCACGGCCGGCGTGATCTGGGTCGGCACCGATGACGGCAATCTGCAGGTGACGAAAGACAACGGCGCGCACTGGACGAACGTCATCAAGAACGTGCCCGGCATCCCGGCCAACTCGTGGATTCCGAACGTCGAAGCGTCGCCCTTCAACGCGGGCGAGGCGTACGTGGTGTTCGATCGTCATCGCGACAACGACTTCGCACCGCATGCGTACAAGACCACCGACTACGGCGCAACGTGGACGGAGATCACGAGCAACCTGCCGAAGAAGGGCTATCTGCATGTCGTGCGCTCGGACATCAAGCAGAAGGGCCTGCTCTTCGCGGGCACCGAGCTCGGCGTCTACGCGTCGTGGAATGACGGCAAGACGTGGGTGAACATGCGCAATGGTCTGGCGGCGGCGCCGGTGGTGGAAGTGCTGATCCATCCGGTGACGAACGATCTGATCATCGCCACGCACGGCCGCGGTCTCTACATCCTCGACAACATGCAGCCGCTGCGGCAGCTCGGCGCGGCGATGCAGGCCAACGCGTTCCTGTTCAATGGTCCGGCCGCGGTGCGGTGGCAGACGTGGGGTCGCGACAACCCGATCGGCGCGAAGGAATATCTCGGGCAGAACCCGGCGTTCGGCGGCCTCATCGACTACTACCTCAAGGCCGCGGGCCCGGTGAAGATCTCGATCGCCAACGCGGCGGGCAAGGTCGTGCGCACGCTCACGCCGAACGGACAGGCCGGTGTGAACCGCGTGGTGTGGGATCTGCGCTACAACCCGCCGAATGCGCCGGTCGTGAACCTCGGCGAAGAAGGTCCGGCGCCGGCCGCGGGTCGCGCCGGCCGCGCGGGCGGCGCGGGTGAAGGCGCCGGTCGCGGCGGCGGTGGCGGTGGCGGCGGTCGTGGCGGTGGCGGTGGCCCGTACGTGCTGCCGGGCACCTACACGATCACGCTCGAAGCCGCGGGCCAAACCCTGAAGCGCACGGTGAACGTGCAGATGGATCCGCGCATCACGGTGTCGACGGTCGACCTGCAGGCGCAGCTCGATGCCGGCCTCAAGCTCCGTGACATGTCCGAGCAGATCGCCGCGCTCGTGGCGAAGGCGGACGACGTGGTGCGGCAGCTGGAGGGCGCCGGCAGCGGCGCGGCGAACGCGCTCGCGCAGGCGAAGGACTTCCGCTTCCGCATGGGCCGGCTCCCGGGTGAACAGGGCTACCGCATCCAGGGGCGCCTCCGCGAAGACATCCAGTCGATCTTCGGCTCGGTCACGCAGAACCCGATCGCACCGACGGCCGGCGAACTGCTGCGCATCAAGGAGATGTCGGCCGACCTCGCGAAAATGACGGCCGACTGGACCGCGTTCCTGAAAGCCAACGCGTCGATGATCAAGTAAAGACACACCGACCTCGGGAGTCGTTTTGCCTCAAAACGTCAACGGCAGTTGACATGGAAACTGCGGTTTCCAATTTCGGGCAAAACGAGTCCCGAGGTCGTTCAAGCACCTATCCCCGAGGATAGACAGACTTCGGCGTAGGTACTGCTACAATCGGCTTGCCTGAGGGCTGGAACCCAGTTCCACATGGGTTCCAGCCCGTTTCTTTCTGTCGGAACCGCCGTGGCCTGCGGCGGGTGAAGTGGAGCGGGATATGTGGTGGCGTTCGATGCCCCAGTCGAACGTGGCCCGACGTGTCTTCGTGTGGACGAGTTGGGCCGTGGTGATCTGGGTCACGGTGTTCTGGCGTCTGGGTTTCCCGAGTTTCTGGGATCCGGATGAAGCCGTGTACGCGGTCGCCTCGCGCGAAATGCTGCGGACCGGCGATTGGCTGGCGCCGATGTTCAACGGCGCGCCGTTCTTCGACAAACCGATTCTCTTCTACTGGCTGCAGCTCCTCACGTTCAAGATCTTCGGCGTCACGGAATTCGCTGCGCGTCTCGTGCCGGCCGTGTCGGCCGTCGGCGTGATCGGCGCGACGTTCTGGGCCGGCCGCACGTTCTTCAATCGCACCGTCGCGCATCTGGCCGCGCTCTTCGTCGCGATCCTGCCGGCGACGTTCGCGCTGTCGGCGTACGCGATCCTCGACATGACGTTCACGGCGCTGCTCTTCGCCGGCGTCGTCCTGGCCGCATCGGCCGCCGTGCACGACCAGCCGCGCCGGCAGTGGTGGGGCTACCTGTGCCTCGCGCTCGCGGTGCTCACGAAGGGCCCGCTCGCCATCGCCCTGGCGGGCCTCACGTTCTTCGCCGCGCTCGTGGCGGCGCCGTCGCTCCGCGCGAAGCTGCTCGGCCTGCGCTGGGTCACGGGCTTCGTGATGATCGTGGCCGTGGCGTCGCCGTGGTTCCTCTACATGTGGCTGCGCTTCGGCCACGCGTTCATCGAGGGCTATTTCCTCCGCGAGAACATCTGGCTCTATTCCGCCAATCTCTTCACGTCCACGCGCTCGACGGCGTTCTACCTGCGCGTGCTCGCGCTCGGCATGCTGCCGTGGACGCCGATCGTGATCGGGCGCCTGATCGACGCCGTGCGCGGCGACCGCATCGACGACCACGAGCGCCTGTTCTGGTGCTGGTCACTCGTCATCACGGTGTTCTTCACGCTCTCGCGCTTCAAGCTCGACCACTACATCTACCCGGTGCTGCCCGCGCTCTGCCTGATCGCCGCGCACACGTGGTGGCGCGCGTCGCGCGCCGAGGCGTTCCGCACACACGCGGGCGCCATCGCCGGGATCGTCGCCGTGGCGGCGCTCTCGCTCGGCGCGGGCGTGTGGCTCTGGAGGGCCATCGACCAGCTGCCGCTCGAATTC
This sequence comes from uncultured Solibacteraceae bacterium, assembly GCA_964343975.1. Classification (GTDB taxonomy): domain Bacteria; phylum Acidobacteriota; class Vicinamibacteria; order Vicinamibacterales; family SCN-69-37; genus SCUN01. Next base: position 17,701 of record CAYFLU010000047.1, on the reverse strand, counting down.
CACCGGGCGATCCTCCTGGCACCACTCACGCTCGGCGCCGGTGGCGCCATCTTCCTGGTCCGTATGTGGCGGCGCCACTGGCGCCCGCCCGTGCTGCCGACCTTTGCCGTCGCCGGCATTCTGGCCAGCTATGGCGTCGTACTGACGGTCGGTCTCGATGCCCTCGAACGCGCCAAGCCTGTGAAGGATCTGGCCAGTTGGGTGAGCGAGAACGCGCCGGCCGACGCCACGATGACCGCGTATCAACTCGAGCGCTGGCGCACCAGCTGGCGCTTCTACGACGACCGGCCCCTGCACATGGCTGACACACCGGAGGAACTCCTCCGCGTGATGCGCACACCGGGCACCCACTACGCCGTGATGTTGAAGGATGAACTCGACGCCGTCCGCAAGATCGCGCCCGAGGAACCGCTCCATGTCGTCCGCGAACGCAAAGGCCTGACGAACACGTCCGGCCGCGGCCTCCGCAAGCGCCGCGACGAGTGGCCGAGTTTCGTGGTCGTGACGAACGCGCCCGAGATAGAGTCGAACGATGTCATCACTCCTGCTCCGCCGGCTGGCGGCGGCCGTGTGCGCCGCCCTGTGCCTGATCGCCAGACCGGACGCCGCTGACCAGCGCGCGCCCACCACACCGCCGAACATCGTCATCTTCCTCGTCGACGATCTCGGCTGGCAGGACACGCAGGTCGCATTTGCCGAGCAGGCGACGCCGCTCAATCTCCGCTATCACACGCCGAATGAAATGAAGCTCGCCGCGGCGGGCCTGAAGTTCACCGACTACTACGCCTCCGCGCCGGTGTGTTCGCCCACGCGTGTCACGCTGATCACGGGACAGTCGCCGGCCAAGACGCACGTCACGAACTGGACGCAGCACGAGGGCCAGGACACCTCAGAGCCGTACCCGATCCTGTTGCCGCCCGATTGGAACGTGAACGGCGTGAGCCCGATGGGCGCGGGAGCAATGACGCACGCCTTCACCGGACCGCTCCTGCCGAACGTGCTGCGCGACGCGGGCTACCGCACGATTCATGTCGGCAAAGCGCACTGGGGCGCCGTCGGCACGAAGGGCGCCGATCCGATGAACCTCGGCTTCGACGTGAACATCGGCGGCAGCGGCGCGGGCCAACCCGGCAGCTACCTCAGCGAGAAGCACTACAGCTCCGGCCCCGGCGACGGCCAGTTCCGCGACGTGCCCGGGCTCGAGAAATATTGGGACACCGGCACGTTCCTCACCGAAGCGCTCACGCTCGAGGCCAACAAGGCCATCGACGAGGCGGTGGCGATGAAGAAGCCATTCTTCCTCCACTTCGCGCACTTCGCCGTCCACACGCCGATCGAAGAAGACGCGCGGTTCGTGAAGAAGTACCTCGACCAGGGCTTGCCGCCGGTTGAAGCGCGCTACGCATCGCTCATCGAGGGCGTCGACAAGAGCATCGGCGACGTGCTGGCGAGGATCGAACAGCACGGGCTCACGAACAACACCGTCGTGATCTTCATGAGCGACAACGGCGGGCTGGCCGCACACACGCGCGCCGAGCCGCTCCACACGGCGAACGCTCCGCTCCGCAGCGGCAAGGGCTCGGGCTATGAGGGCGGCATTCGCGTGCCGCTCATCGTGAAGTGGCCGGGCAAGATCGAGCCCGCCACCGTGACGCACACGCCGGCGATCACCGACGACATCTTCCCGACGCTGCTCGACATCGCGGGCGTGAAGGACACCGACAAGATCACCGCGGGCATGATCGGCCGCAACCTGCGGCCGCTGCTCTTCGGCAAGAGCGGCCCACCGGCCGATCGGCCGCTGCTGTGGCACTACCCGCACTTCTGGGGCGTCAAGGGCCCGGGCATCGAGCCGTTCAGCGCACTCCGCGCCGGAAAATACAAACTGCTCTTCTTCTACGGCGACCGCCGCTACGAGCTCTACAACCTCGAAGACGATCTCGCCGAAACCACGGACCTCATGAAGACCGAGCGCGACGTCGCCGCAAAGATGTCGAAGCAGATGCGCACCGCACTCGACAAAGCCGGTGCGCAGATGCCGCTCGATCCGAAGACGAAGCAGCCCGTGCCATTACCGGATCTGATCAAGTGAGCTTCGCGGTTCCGGGTCCCGCGTTCCGGGTTCGTGGAACGTGAACCTGGCCAACCAAACTTCAAAGGTCCAGCGGTGCTCACGCGCAGGTTCCACGAACCCGGGACCCGGAACGCGGGACCCGGGACCGCGAAGCCCTACCTCGCCAGCACGTCGATCAAACTGAGCGGATCCACGCGCGCGCCGTTCAGGCGCACGGTCCAGTGCAGATGCGCGCCGGTGACGCGTCCGGTCGCACCGACGAGACCGACGATGTCGCCGGGCTTCACGACGTCGCCGACCTTGGCGTCGATCTTCGACATGTGCGCAAAGAACGAGAATAGGCCGAGGCCGTGATCGATGATCACCGTGCCGCCGGAGAAGTACGTGTCTTTCGCGAGCACCACGCGGCCGCCGGCCGGCGCCTTGATCGCCTGCCCCGCGGGACTCAAGAAGTCGGCACCCGTGTGTGAGCCGCGCGGCTGATTGTTGAACACACTGCGCGTGCCGAACGCGGAGTTCGCCGGCTGCGGCACTGGCCGGATGAACGCGCCGGTCCACAGCCGTTCGGGCGCCGGCGCCGCCCAGATCGCCTGCTGTTCCTTCTGCTCCGCCGTGATGCGCGGCATCGCGTCGGCCGGCGGATCAACGAAGTTCGGATCCACCGTGAGGCGCCGCGTCGGAAACTTCTTCGCCACCACCGTGATCGTGTAGCTGCCGTCGATCTTCCCGTCGGCGGTGGTGGCCATCACCGACACCGGGTGCTTCCCGAGCGTCGCGTCGAGATCGATCCCGACCAGCACGCGCCAGTGCCGCGGATCCGCCGCATCCACTTGGTACCCCGTGAGGTCCGTGTTGAACGCATGCGCCTTCACGGCCGTCACAGCCACGGGCGCCACGATGTCGAGGCGCACCACTTCACCGGGTTGCATGGCGCGCGCCGTCGGCGTGATGGTGAGCGCCGCGGCGAGCGTGAGTGCGGCGATCATGCGCCGCCGCCCGCGCCGCGCACCGCATCAATCGCCGTGCGAATGTCGGCCACCGTGTTCGCGCGGAACTCGCCGTCGCCGAGCGCCGTCGGCCCGTGCTGCTGGCCGAACCCGTACGCCGCGAGGCAGAAGTGCGTGCCCGCGCCCCGCGCCGTGTCGGCGTCGATCGGCGAGTCGCCCACAAACAGCGTGCGCTGCGGCTCGAAGCCCGCCTCCTCCATCATCCACAGCAGGCTCGTCGGATCGGGTTTGCGCGGCAGCTCGGTGTCGCCGCCGATGACCCAGTGAAAGAACGGCGCGAGTTCCAGCGCGTGGAGCAACCGGTCGGTCGGCGCCTGCGGCTTGTTCGTGATCACGCCCATCGTCACGCCCACCGTCTGTGCCCAGGTGATGAGCTCGGCGACGCCGTCGTAGAGGCGCGTCTTGTTGAGCAGCTTGGTGTTGTAGAGATCGAGGAACCGCACGAGGGCCTCGTCGACGAGGTGGTCCCCGAGGCCGGCGGCGGCCATGGCCCGGCTCACGAGGACCCGCGCCCCCTCGCCCACGAAGGACGTCACCTGATCCTCCGGGAGGGGCGGCTGGCCGTAGGTGTGCAGGGTCGCGTTGGTGGCTGCGGCCAGGTCGGCGCGCGAGTCGATCAGCGTGCCATCGAGGTCAAAAACGACGAGGATAGACGTAAGCAATCTCCTATTCGGTCTCGTATGACGGGAGCGAGGTATCTATATATGAAGGTCCGGTCTTTTCGTGCAGTGCTTATTCTGACCGCAAGTCTCGGCGCCGGCGCCGTGATCATGGCGCAGGGTCAGGGTGGCGGTCAGGGTGCGGCGCCCGCACCGGTACTGAACATGTCCAGTGATCCCCTGCTCCAGGGGTTCAAGTTCCGCTCGATCGGCCCGGCCGTCATGGGCGGACGCATCGACGACATCGAGTGCGTCGAGAAGGATCCGTGGACGTGCTACGTCGGCTACGCGGTCGGCGGCGTGTTCAAGACGGTCGATGGCGGCGTGACGTGGAACGAGCTCATCGGCGAACAGCCGGCGGCCTCGGTCGGCGACATCGCGATTGCGCCGAGCAACGCCGAGGTCGTGTATGTCGGCACGGGTGAAGCGAACAACCGCCAGAGCTCGAGCATCGGCAACGGCATGTACAAGACGACCGACGGCGGCAAGACGTGGTCGCACATCGGGCTCGACGACACGCAGTCGATCGCGCGCGTCGTGGTGCACCCGACCAACGCCGACATCGTCTACGTCGCGGCGATGGGCCACCTCTTCGGACCGAACGACGAACGCGGCCTCTTCAAGAGCATCGACGGGGGCAAGACGTGGAAGAAGGTCCTGTTCGTGAACAACTTCACGGGCGCGACCGACGTCGTCATTCATCCGACCAACCCCAAGATCATGTTCGCCGCGATGTATCAGCGCGTGCGCAACGGCTGGGGCTACAACGGCGGCATTCCGAACGGCGGCGCGGGCATCTACCAGTCGACCGACGGCGGCGACACGTGGAAGAAGGTCTCGGCGCCGGGCCTGCCGACCAATCCGATTCTCGGCCGCATCGCGCTCGCGATCTCGAAGTCGAATCCGAAGGTCGTGATGGCGCAGATCGAAGTGGGCGCGAGCGCCGGTGAAGGCGCGAACGTCGACGACAATGGCGGGCCGGTGAAGCAGGGCGACCTCACGCTCACGGCTGGTCAGACGAATTTCTCCGATGCGGCGCCGGCGGCCGGTGGCCGTGGTGGTCGTGGCGGCGGCGGTGGCGGTGGCGGCGGACGCGGCAATCAGGCGGCGCCGGATCCGAACAAGTCGGGCATCTGGCGGTCGGAAGACGGCGGCCTCACGTGGAAGTTCACGGTGAACAACGACACGCGGCCGATGTACTACACGCAGCTGCGCATCGATCCGAAGAACGACCAGATCGTGTGGACGGGCGGCCTCAACATCACGCGCTCGCTGGACGGCGGCAAGACGTTCCAGAACCTGAACGCGTCGCACACCGACAACCACGCGCTGTGGATCGACCCGAACGACGGCCGGCACGTGCTGATCGGTCATGACGGCGGTCTCGAAGTGACCTACTCGGGCCAGTCGCCGCGCGTCACGTGGGACAAGCTCAGCAACTTCAACGTCGGCCTCTTCTACGCGGTGAGCGCGGACATGCGTCACCCGTATCACGTGTGCGGCGGTCTGCAGGACAACGGCAGCTGGTGCGGTCCGAGCGCGCTGCGCACGTCGGGTGCGCGCGGCGGCGCGGGCGGCGGCGGTGGCGGCGGCCCGATCCTCAACCAGGACTGGATCCCGGTGGGCGGCGGCGACGGCTTCTACACGCAGAACGATCCCAGCGACTGGGCGATCTTCTACACGGAATCGCAGCAGGGCTCGATGAGCCGCTACAACCTGCGGCTCGGCACCTCCACGAGCATCCAGCCCCGCGTGGGCGGTGGCGGCCGTGGCGGCGGCAACGTGCTCAACGCGCCGCACGCGCAGATGTACCTGCGCTTCTACTGGAACACGCCGATCCTCCTCTCGCCGTTCGATCCGGCCACGGTCTACACGGGCGCGCAGTACTTCTTCCGCTCGAACAACCGCGGCGACACGTGGACGATGAACCCGAACGATCTGACGAAGAACGTCGATCGCTACAAGCTGCCGATGATGGGTGTGGACGGCATGGCGCCGACCGCGTCGAAGCACGACGGCTACGAGAACAACTCGAACATCACGACGATCGCGGCCTCACCGGTGAAGCGCGGCGTGGTCTGGGTCGGCACCGATGACGGCAACCTGCAGGTGTCGCAGGACGACGGCGACCACTTCACGAACGTGATCGGCAACATCACGGGCCGGCCGACGGCGCCGCCGATCGACTACGTGCAGATCGCGCGCATCGAGGCCTCGCACTTCGAAGCGGGCGGCGCGTACGTCACGATCGACAACCACCGCAACGACGACTGGAAGCCCTACATCTTCAAGACGAGCGACTACGGCAAGACGTGGACGAACGTCACGGGCAATCTCCCGTCGAAGGGCCACGTGAACGTGATCCGCGAGAGCTCGGTGAACCCGAACCTGCTCTTCGTCGGCACGGAGTTCGGCCTGTTCGTGTCGCTCGACGCGGGCAAGACCTACAAGCCGTTCCAGAACGGCATGCCGAACGTGCGCGTGGACGACATCCTGATTCACCCGCGTGATCGCGACCTGATCGTCGGCACGCACGCACGCTCGATCTGGATCATGGACGACATCACGCCGCTTGAGCAGCTTGCTGCGAAAACTGGGAACGCCCAGATGGCGTCCAAGACGGGCGATGTGGTGCTCTTTGATCCGCGTCCGGCCGTGCAGTGGAAGAACGACATGTCGATCATGAAGGGCGAAGTGCCCATGAAGCTCTGGAAGGGCGACAACCCGCAGGGCGGCACGGCCATCAGCATCATGGCCAAGAACGCCATGGGCGCCGGCAAGGTCGAGTTCCTCCAGAACGGCAACGTCGTGAGCACGATGGACGTCGACATCAAGGCCGGCATGAACCGCTTCCAGTGGGGCATGACGGGCGGCGCGCCAGCGGCTGGTGGCGCGCAGGGCGGCGGTCGTGGTCAGGGCGGTCAGGCCGCGCAAGGTGGCCAGGCGGGTCGCGCCGGCGGCGCGGCCGCAGGTGCGGCGGGCGCTGGCGCTGGTGCCGCGGGCGCCGCGGGCTTTGACCCGGCGCAGTTCGGCGGTGGCGGTGGTGGCTTCGGCGGCCGCGGTGGCGGTCAGCAGGGCGTGCCGTTCGTGGCCGGTGGCCGCGGCGGTGGCGGGTTCGGCGGTGGTGGCAACACCATGCTCGAACCGGGCACCTACGTCGTCCGCCTCACGGTCGGCGACAAGACCTACACGTCGACGGTCACGCTCGTCGAAGACATCTGGATGAACATTGAGAAGTAGCTTGAGAAGTGGGAAGTCAGAAGCAACACGTGAGTAAGTAAAAGTGGGAAGTTGGAAGTAGCAAGGTAGGTCCCCGACGGCGTCGCGGCTCAGGCTGCGGCGCCGTTTGGCATTTCTGCACGTGTAACCGTGTCACCAACGACCGCGCATCGGAGGTGGGCGTATAACCAGCGGGCACCGCCCTGCTGGTGCGGTTGGGAGACCTCACATGAAATCAGGTATCAAGGTATCGATCACGACGCTCGTGTTGACGGCGGCGGTCGTGGGAAGCGCCGCGTGGATCATGGCGCAAGAGCTGCAGCCCGGTGGTGGCCGCCAGGCCGTGGCCGTGCCGCCGAAGCCGGTGTCGGAGGAGTTTCTGCTCCTTGGCGACGAAACTCGCGGCTCAGGCGAAGCGCAGATGGTCGTGGACCCGACCGATCCGAACAACATCATCGCGACGGGCATGGGCACGTGGCAGGCGATTCCGGGGTGCGAAGCGCCGAACGTGAACTGCAAAGACTTCCACAACTTCCCGAACTCGACGTGGCCGGTGAGCGCGCAGACGTTCGACGGCGGTCGCACCTGGAAGCACTTCGTGCTGCCGATCCTCGAAGGCAAGCGCACGCGCTGCCCCGATCCGTTCGCCGGCTCGACAAAGGACGGCATCCTCTTCATCGGCTGCGAGCCGCGTGAAACCGATCCGGTCGCGATCGACCCGCCCGGCGGCACGGCGTTTCTCCGCTCGACCGACCACGGCAAGACCTGGAGCAAGCGCATCGAAGGCATCAGCTCCTACACGCCGAACGGCAAGTACAAGACCGACGTCGACATCAAGGCGTTCCCGCAGTTCGCGCCGGAGCTGAAGCCGTACTTCGGCGGCAACTCGCCGTGGGATCGGCCGTGGCTCTACTTCGACGACAAGACGGGCACGGTGTATCTCACCTCGTCCGGCGGCCAGACCAACATCGACACGGGCGCGCCCGACAAGCTGCGCACGCAGTCGTACTTCACGGTGTCGACGAACAAGGGCGCGAGCTTCGGCACGGTGTACGCGCTCGACTCGCTCGACTGGCCGCAGTCGGGCCGCGTGAGCACGGCGGCGGGCCTCGGCTCGTTCGCAGAGATCTACGTCGCGAGCAAGGTGCCGGCGAGCGAAGGCGTGAGCTGCCCGTGCCAGGTCTTCGGCATCAGCTACGACATGGGCAAGACGTGGCAGCGGCACGTGCTGAAGCAGATCCAGATTCCGGCCGCGGCGCCGGGCGCGCGCGGCGGCGGTGGCCCCGGCGGTGGCGGCGGCCTCAGCAACCTCGTGGCCGATCCGCTCACGCCCGGACGCTTCACGGCGATGCGCTTCGTGGGCGGCGCGAACCCGCACTACGAGATGACGACGTCGAATGACGATGGCAAGACGTGGTCGGCGTTCTCGGCGGTGGGCACCGTGCCGGAGGCGACGAACTTCACGAAGCCGGCGATCACCTACTCGCGTCACGGCAACGTGCTCGCGCTCACGTGGAAGGCCGTCTACGCGGGCGGCAGCTTCGATCTGTGGGGCGTGATCTCGAAGGACGCGGGCAAGACGTTCAGCGCGCCGCTCAAGCTCTCGAGCGCGAAGTCGCCGGCGCGCGACTACTACCGCAACTCCCAGCAGGACGACAACGACGGCATCGACATCAGCGCCGACACGCTCTACTCGATCTGGGGCGACAACCGCGCCGGGTTCCAGGCGAGCTGGTTTGCGAAGACGGCACTCAGTTCATTCCAGTTCAAGTAGGTGCAAGTGGGAAGTAAGAAGCAGCAAGTGAACAAGTAGAAGTCAGAAGTCGGAAGTTCGAAGGGAAGCATCAGGGGCGCTGCCGGGAGACCGGCCGCGCCCTTTTGTTTGATAATGGCGGGCATGCTCCGACGAACGATCGTAGTACTCGCCCTGTCTGTTCTGGCTCTGCCGCTCGCCGCGCATCAGGCGCCGTCCAAGGCGCCCGCCGATGAGCTGTCGAAGGCGCTCGCGCCGCTGAAGTGGCGCTCGATCGGGCCGTTCCGCGGTGGACGCGCCAACGCGGGCACGGGCGTGGTCGGCGACCCGCGCACGTACTACATGGGCACGACCGGCGGCGGTGTGTGGAAGACCATCAATGCCGGCATCACGTGGCAGAACATCTCCGACGGCTACTTCAACACCACGACCATCGGCGCAATCGCGGTCGCGGAGAGCGATCCGAACGTCGTCTACGTCGGCACCGGCGAACACGCGGTTCGCGGTGTGATGACGTCCGACGGCGACGGCGTCTACAAGTCGACCGACGCCGGCAAGACCTGGAAGAAGATCGGACTCGACCTCACCCAGCACATCTCGCGCATCGTCGTCGATCCCAAGAACGCCGACATCGTCTATGTGGCGGCGCAAGGCACGCTCTTTACACCGGGCCCCGAGCGCGGCGTGTTCAAGTCGATCGACGGCGGTGCGACGTGGAAGAAGGTGTTGTTCGTTGACGACAAGACGGGCGCGGCGGAGTTGTCGATGGACGCGACGAACCCGCGCGTGCTCTACGCGGCGATGTGGGAGCACGGCCGGTTGCCCTGGAAGGTGATCAGCGGCGGCCCGGGCAGCGGACTCTACAAGTCGACCGACAGCGGCGCGACGTGGGAAAAGATGACGAAGGGCCTGCCGGAAGAGATGGGCAAGATGGCCATCGCCGTCAGCCGATCGAACCCGAACACGGTGTGGGCGCTGATCGAGAGCGACTCGCACAAGGACGGCCGCGGCCTCTACGTCTCGCACAACGCGGGCAAGAGCTGGGATCAGGTGTCGAGCGACTCGCGCCTCGTGCAGCGCGCGTGGTATTACATCGAGCTCTTCGTCGATCCGAAGCGTGACGACACGGTGTATGTGCTGAGCGCCTCGGCCTACCGGTCGACCGACGGCGGCAAGAACTGGAGCGAGCTCAGCGGCACGCATGGCGACTTCCACGATCTGTGGATCAACCCGAACGACAGCGACAACTTCATCATCGCGAACGACGGCGGCACGTCGATCACGTTCGACGGCGGCGCGAGCTTCAGCACGCAGCGCAATCAGCCGACCGGCCAGTTTTACCGCATCAACGTCGACAACCAGTTCCCGTACCGCATCTACGGCGGCCAGCAGGACAGCACGTCGGTGTCGATCGCGAGCCTCGGACTCGGCTCCGGCAACATCAACGACTCGCACTGGACCAGCTCGGCCGGCGGCGAAAGCGCCTTCCTCGCGTTCGACCCGAACAACCCGCGCTACGTGCTGGGCGGCAGCTATCAGGGCACGATCGAAGTGATCGACACGAAGGCCGAAGCCGGCACGAACATCATGGCGGCGCCCATCCAGTACCTCGGCATGGACGCGAAAGACATGAAGTACCGCTTCAACTGGAGCGCGCCCATCATCCGCTCGGTGCACGAGCCCAACACGTACTTCCACGGATCGCAGTACCTGTTGAAGACCACCGACATGGGCAAGACGTGGAAGGAAGCGTCGCCCGATCTGACACGCAACGAGAAGGACAAGCAGGGTCGCCCCGGCGTGCCCTACACAAACGAAGCCGTGGGCGCCGAGAACTACGGCACGCTCGCCTACATCGCCGAGTCGCCGCTCGAAAAGGGCGTGATCTGGACCGGCAGCGACGACGGCCTCGTGCAACTGACGCGCGACGGCGGCGCGACCTGGAAGAACGTCACGCCGAAGGATCTCGCCGAGTGCCTCGTCAACGCGATCGAGGTCTCGCCGTTCGACAAGGGCACGGCCTACATCGCGACGACGCGCTACAAGTTCAACGACCATCGTCCGGGCCTCTACAAGACGACCGACTACGGCGCCACGTGGACGAAGATTGACGCCGGCATTCCGGCCAACGCGTTCACGCGCGTCGTGCGCGAAGACACGGTGCGTAAAGGCCTGCTCTTCGCGGGCACGGAGCGCGGCCTCTACCTCTCGTGGAACGACGGTCAGGACTGGGCGCCGTTCCAGCTCAACCTGCCGATGGCGCCGATCACGGATCTGCGCATCCACCAGGGCAACCTCATTGCCTCCACGGCGGGCCGCGGCTTCTGGATCCTCGACGACCTGAGCGTGCTGCGCCAGTACAAGAAGGACGCGGCGCCGTTCACGCTCTTCACGCCGTCCGATGCCTATCTGTCGAACCACGGCGGTCCGCTCAGCAGCACCAGCGACGACTTCACCGGCGCCACAAGCACGAGCGGCGTGAATCCCGCCAACGGCATCGTCCTCTACTACTCGCTGCCCGAGCTGAAGAAGGACGACGAGATCACGCTCGAGATCACGACGGCCGCAGGCGCAGTCGTGCGCACGTTCTCGTCGAAGAAGGCCGAAGGCGCCAGGAAGTGGGACGGCGGGCCGTCGCCCGATCCGACGCTGCCAAAGAACACGGGCCTGAACCGCTTCGTGTGGAACATGCGCCACGCCACGATTCCCGGCGTGCCGAACGTGTACATCGAAGCCAGCTATGCCGGTCACAAGGCGTCGCCGGGCAAGTATCACTTCGTGCTGAAGATGGGCGATCAGAAGGTCGCCGCCGACGCGAGCATCCTCGCCAACCCGCTCTACACCGTCACCGCCGAGCAGTACAAGGAATACGACACGGTGATGTCGGGCATGGAGAAGGAACTCACGACGATGCACACGCTGGTCAACACGCTGCAGGCCAAGCGTGAGCAGCTCGATGCCCTCATCAAGCAGATCCCGGCCGGCGACAAGTACACCGCGGTGAAGAAGGCCGCCGAGGCGTTGTCGAAGAAGCTCGTCGCCTGGGACGAAGACATGGTGCAGCGCAAGTCGAAGGCCTACGACGACGTGGAGAACTTCCCCAACAAGTTCACGGCCGACTACCTGTTCGTGCTGAATCAGACGGAAAGCGACCTGCCGCGCGTGAACCAGCCATCGCTCGACCAGCTGAAGGTGCTCAACGCCAAGTGGGCGACGTTGAAGGGCCGCGCCGACGAGATCACGAATAAGGATCTGCCGGCGCTGAACAAGCAACTGTGGGACGCGGGCATTGGCGCGATCTGGAAAGACAAGTAACTACGACGCGCCGTTCCTCCTGACCGAGCGCGCCGGCAACAACGCGTTCGCCTGGGAACGGCGCGGCCCGTCGCCGACGCTGCGCGTGCCGTCGCTCATCGACGGCACGTTCGACGACGTCCGGCCGGGCCGGGACGTCGACGAGCATGATGTGGTGTTCGCGGACGTCGACGAGCACGACGTTCTCCGCACCTGCACGGGCCTCGCGCACCTCGTACGCACCAGGTGGCGCGGCGTGCCCACCGTGGTGATGGACAACCACAACCACGCCTTCTACTTCTGGTATGAAGCGCGCCGGCGCGGGCTCTTCGCGGGCCCGGCCACCCTCGTCCACATCGACCAGCACAAGGACATGCGCGAGCCGCCGAGCGATTTCGATGGCGCCACGCTCGATGACGCGTTTCACTACACGAACGCCGTCGTCAACGTCGGCAACTACATCGTCCCCGCCGTGCGCGCCGGGTTGGTGGGCGACATCCAGTTCGTGACGAGCGGCGAGGCGTTATCGGACAGGAGCTTCGTCGCTCGCACGCCGAAGATCCTGAACATCGACCTCGACTACTTCGCGCTGGAGATGTCGTACATTCCGTTCGACGAGGCGCGCGCGTTCATCCATGCGCATCTCGCGACCGCGTCACTCGTGACGATCGCCACGAGCCCATTCTTCATCGATCAGCCCGCCGCCATCGATGCCCTGCAACGGCTGCTTCATCTACCGTAACTGTTACTGATGGCTGCAGGCGGCAGCCTGCGCGGTACGCTGGAAGATCCATGCCTGCGTCATCGCGCGTTCTGCTTGTCACGGTCACCGGCCAGGATCACCCCGGCGTCACGCACGCCCTCACGAGTGTGCTGAGTCAGCACGACGCGCGCATCCTCGACATCGGCCAGGCCGTGATTCACGACGCGCTGAATCTCGGCTTTCTAGTCGAAGTCGCCGGCTCGACGTCCACGGCCGCGCTCAAGCAAGCGCTCCAAACAGAGGCCAAGCTCCTCGACTTGCAGTTGCGCTGCACCGCGATCACCGCCCCCGCGTATGACGCGTGGCTGCGCGGCCAGTCGAAGCGGCGGTTCCTCGTGACGCTGCTCGGGCCGTCGATCACCGCGGCGCATGTGGCCCAGGCGAGCGGCATCGTGACCCGCCACGGTTTGAACATCGACCGCATCGAGCGCCTCTCTGGCCGGGCGCCGCTCGACCCGGCCGCCGGTGCCGGCCGCATGTGTGTGGAGCTTGCGGTCTCCGGCGCGATCGTCGACGACGCGGAGGTCCGCAGCGAGTTGGTGGCCATGACGGGCGAGCATCCGCTCGACGTGGCGTTTCAGCATGACGACGTATTCCGCCGCCATCGGCGGCTGGTGGCGTTCGACATGGACTCCACGCTGATTCAGGGCGAAGTCATCGACGAGCTCGCGGCGCTCGCGGGCGTCGGTGAGCAGGCGAAGGCGATCACCGAATCGGCGATGCGCGGCGAACTCGACTTTCAGCAGAGCTTCCGCAAGCGCGTGGGGCTGCTCAAGGGGCTGCGTGCTGATGCGCTCGATGACGTGATCGCGCGACTGCCGATCATGGACGGCGCCGAGCGCCTCATCACGACGCTGAAGCAGCTCGGCTACAAGACCGCGATTCTGTCGGGCGGCTTCACGTTCTTCGGGCGGGTGCTGCAGGAGCGGCTCGGCATCGACTACCTGCACGCGAACACGCTCGTCGTGCGCGACGGCGTGGTCACGGGCGAGGTGGAGCCGCCGATCGTGGATGGCGCGGCGAAGGCCGCGCATCTCACGGCGATCGCCGCGCAGGAAGGGCTGAGTCTCGAGCAGGTGATCGCGGTCGGTGACGGCGCCAACGACCTGCCGATGCTGCGTCTGGCCGGACTCGGCATCGCGTTTCGCGCCAAGCCCGTGGTGCGGGCGAATGCGCGTCAGGCGATGTCGACGCTCGGGCTCGACGGCATCCTGTATCTGATCGGCGTGCGCGACCGCGAGCTCGGCGGCTAGCGGCCGACCGTCTCGGTGTTCGCGTCAGCCGTGGCGGTGACGCCGGCTCGCGCGAAGTACTTGCGCAGTGCTGCCGCGCCGTCGCGCACCATCGCGGTGTCGCAACTGAACGCAAAGCGGATCGCGTCGTGGCAGTGCTCGCCGAAGGCGTCGCCCGGCGCGCTGCCGATGCCGGCCTCGGCCAGTTGCGCCGAGAGCTCATCCGCGTCTTTCACGCCGAGCCGCGCATAGAGCGCCGGCTCGAGTTCGACCCAGAGGCAGAATCCGCCGCGCGGGGTCATGAAGCGCAGGCCGTCGATGCCTGTGAGCGCGCCGGTGAGCATCTCGCGCCGCGCCAGATATTCCTGCCGCATCGTCTCGAGCTGATCCTGCGGCCCTTCCACGGCCGCGAGCGCCGCCCACTGCGCGACGCTGTTGACGCCGTTGATCGTGCAGCGCAGCAGCTTCGGAATGCGCGCCTTCAGCGCCGCGCTCGGCGTGGCGATGCAGCCAATGCGCAGACCGCTCATCGCATAGGTCTTCGAGAACGAGTAGATCGACACGATGCGGTCGAGCAGCTGCGGCGCGAGCGCCGCGATCGAGTGGTGGGTGTGCGGCGCGTAGATCACGTCTTCGTACGCTTCGTCCGCGATGATCCAGAGGTCGTGCCGTTCGGCGAGGGCCGCGATGCCGAGGAGCGTGTCCTTCGAGAGCACGGCGCCGGTCGGGTTGTGCGGCGTGTTGAGGAAGATCGCCTTCGTCTTCGGCGTGATCCGCGCGCGGATGTCGTCGAGGTCGTACTCGTAGCCGCGCGCGAACTTGAGCGGAATCCCGACCGGGACGCCGCCGGCGAGACGGATGTTCTCGACGACTTCCGTCCACATCGGATCGGGCACGATCACTTCGTCGCGGTCATCAAGCAAACACGCGAACGTGACGTACAGCGCATGCATCGCGCCATTCGTGATGAACACATCCTCGTGCGACGGCAGCGCGATGCCGTTCTTCGTGCGCAGCTTCTGCCACACGGCCTTGCGCAGCTGCGGAATGCCGTCGTTCGGCACGTAGTGGGTTTTCCCGGCTTCGGCGGCTTGCTCGAGGGCGGCGAGCACGTGCGGCGCGATCGAAAAGCTCGGATCGCCCGATTCGAGGCGATACACGGTCTTCCCCGCCGCCTGCGCTTTCATCAACTGCTCGCGAATGACGACGATCTTGCCCAGAGACACCCGGTCCAACGCTGCGGAAATCGCCACAAGTCCTCTTCGATGCTGCTGCGGTTATGAATGCGCGGCGACGCTCACGGGCGTCACCGCGGCTTGATCTTCTTCGCCGGTGCGGATGCGGTACACGTGCTCCACCGGCAGCACGAACACTTTGCCGTCGCCGACCGAGCCCGTGCGCGCCGACTGCAGGATCGCCTGCACAGTCGGCTCCACGAAGTGGTCCGACACGCCGATGTCGATCCGCACTTTCTCCGACAGCTCCATCTTCACGGTCGTGCCGCGATAGGTCTCGACCTGCTCGGTTTCGCCGCCGTGGCCCTGCACGCGCGTAATCGTGAGGCCCTGCACTTCGGCGTTGTAGAGCGCCTCGAGCACCTGGCCGAGCCGTTCCTTGCGGATGATCGCCATCACGAGCTTCATGCCACACCACCCGTCGCGGTGCGGGCCGCGGCCAGCGCCGGTTCTTCGGCCGTGCGCTGGCTCGGCAACACGAGGATCGCGCCATCGTGATCGGCGTACGCCTCTTCGCCGTGCTGGCTCACGTCCATGCCGAGGCCCTCATCGCCGCGTTCCGCGCGGAGCGGCACGATCGCATTCACCAGCTTCAGCACGACGAACGTCGCCACCGCGCTGTAGACGATCGTCACGAGCACCGCGATCGCCTGCAGCAGTACCTGCTTCGGATTGCCGTGCAGCAACCCATTGGTCGTGCCGTTCCAGGCTTTGCTCGCGAACACGCCCGTGAGCAGCGCGCCCGTGACACCGCCGAGGCCGTGCGCGGCCACGACGTCGAGCGAGTCGTCGAGCCGCGTGCGCACGCGATACAGCAGCCCGTAGTAGCTCGGCAGCGCGCAGATCGCGCCGAGCGCCAGCGCGCTCATGGGGCTCACATAGCCCGCCGCCGGCGTGATCGCCACGAGGCCGACCACGATCGCGGTCGCGCCGCCGACCGCCGTCGCCTTGCCGTTGCGCCACAGATCCAGCAGCGTCCACACCACCAACGTCGCCGCCGGCGCCAGCATCGTCGTGGCAAATGCCAGCGCCGCGCTGCCGTTGGCCGCGAGCGCGGAGCCGGCATTGAAGCCGAACCAGCCGAACCAGAGGAGTCCCGCACCGAGGAGCACGAACGGGACCGAATGCGGCAGGAACGCCTGCCGCGCAAAGTCTTTGCGCGGTCCGAGGACGATCGCCGCGACGAGAGCCGCCATGCCGGCGTTCACGTGCACGACCGTGCCGCCCGCGAAGTCGAGCACGCCGAGCGTGCTGAGGAAGCCGCCGCCCCACACCCAGTGCGCGACGGGGCTGTAGACCACGACGGCCCAGATCGCAATGAACAGCAGATACGCGCTGAAGCGCATGCGCTCGATCACCGCGCCCGAGATGAGCGCCGCCGTGATGATGGCGAACGTGCCCTGATAGCAGACGAACAGCAGATGCGGGATGGTGCCCTTGGCCTCGAGGCCGACGCCGCGCAGGAACGCGTAGCGCACGCTCCCGATCCACGCAGGCCCGTCGGCAAACGCCAGCGAGTACCCGACCACCGCCCACAGCACCCCGATCGCGCCGAGCGCGACGAAGCTCATCATCATCGTGTTGAGCGCGTTCTTGGACCGGGCCAGCCCGCCGTAGAAGAACGCGAGCGCGGGCGTCATGAGCAACACCAAGGCCGTTGAAACAAGCATCCAGGCGGTATCGGCAGGTTGCATGCCCTACAGACTAACGTACCGAATAACTAAATAAATCTAAATGCACGTATGTTTACCGTTAACAGCGAGCTCTTAAGCATAAACATCACCACCCACACGCTCACCAACGGGCCCATGCAGGCTCCTGAACGCTCGTCTACTATGTGAAGTCGTACGTTTCGTCCCCTCCTGGAGGTTTGCTCATGCCCCAACTGCGATTCCGCACGTTTGCCCTCGTCGGCGCCTGCGTCCTCGCCGGTGCGGCCGTCGCGGCGCAACAAGGCGCCACGCCGGCGCCCGCCGCGAAGGTCGTCAACGCGTCCACTGACCCGATGTTGCAAGGCTTCAAGTTCCGGTCGATCGGCCCGGCGGTGATGATGGGCCGCCTCGATGACATCGAGGGCGCCGAGAAAGACCCGATGACGATGTATCTCGGGTTCGCGACCGGCGGCGTGTGGAAGTCGACTGATGGCGGCAATCACTGGCTGTCGATGTTCGACGAGATGCCCGTGACGTCAATCGGCGACATCGCGATCGCGCCCTCCGACCCGAACATCGTCTATGTGGGCACGGGCGAACCGAACAACCGCCAGAGCTCTTCGATCGGCAGCGGCGTCTACGGCACCCGCGACGGCGGCAAAACGTGGACGCATCTCGGTCTCGACGAGACCCAGTCGATCGGCCGCGTCGTCGTGCACCCGACCGACCCGAACATCGTGTACGTCGCGGCGGTCGGGCATCTCTTCGGACCGAATCCGGAGCGCGGCCTCTACAAGTCGATCGACGGCGGCA
>CAYFLU010000046.1:0-20814 GCA_964343975.1 uncultured Solibacteraceae bacterium | reverse complement strand
TTCTTCATGAGCATCATGTTCCCGACGATCTTTGCGCTCGGCCTCGTCGGGCTCAACGCCGCGGAAACCAAGCGGGCGTCGTCATTCATCGTGATGGCGATCGTCGGCGGGGCCGCCGCGCCGCCGCTCATGGGCTGGCTGGCCGACACGCGGTCGATGCACGCGGGCTTCGTCGTGCCGTTGGTCTGTTTTGTGGTGGTCTTGCTGTTTGCGATGCGGGCGAAGGAAGAACGCGCGTAACAGGCCGGAGGGACGGCCGATCACACGGACCGGCCGCTCCGAAGAGCGGCCGGCCGAGAGGATCTACTGCTTCGGGGCGTCCATGCCGCCCCACAGGTTGGCCGTCGTGAGTTCTTCGCGGCCGCAGCTCTTCAGGTGCTGAAAGATCTGCGTGCGGTACGCGGCGTAGCCCGAGAGCACCATGTTCACGAGGAACGAGCCCTTCGTGTACTTCTGCCCGAACATCTCGATCTCCACGCGGAAGTCGGCATCCGACATCTCGCCAACCGCCTTCGCGAAGTGGTCGCTCAGCGTGCCGATGCGCGCGATCACGCCCTGAAGATCCAGCGCGTCCACAGCGGCCTGCTCCTTGCCCCACGCTTCGCCGTTGAACGTGCCGGTCTTGGCGGCATCCACCAGCGCCGGTCCCATCAGGCACAGGTAACGCATCCACTCGATCGTGCTGCGCTGCTTGGCGGTCGGACGGTAGTCGACGCTCTTGGCGTCCACCTTACCCGCGAGGTGAAGAAGAATGCGCACTTCGTTCTGAAGCGAGCCAATGAGTTCGGCCTTCGTGAGAACCATCTATGTGTCTCTCCGTGAAAAAAGGGGAACCGGCACGATACCACGAGCTGTCGGCCGCTTCACCGGACGCCCCGCCATCGCCTTGGTGGTCTTGCCCTCGCTGAACACGACCTGCCCATTCACCCACACCGTGGTGACGCCAACCGCCTGATCCTGCGCGTGGCCGAAGTCGGCGCGGTCGGCGATCGTGGCCGGATCGAACAACACGAGGTCCGCGAAGTGTCCAACCTTCAGCGCGCCGCGATTCGCGATCCCGACATTCGCCGCCGCCAGCGTCGTCATTTTTCGCACCGCCTCCTGGGCACTGAAGAGCTTCTTGTCGCGCACGAACGGCCCGAGCACTTTCGGAAAGCTGCCCGAGCCGCGCGGATGCTGGCCCGTGGACATGCCGTCACTGCAGATGTTGGTGAACGGCCACTGCATCAGCCGCGCCACGTCCGCATCGTCCATGCCGCGCGCGACGATGCTGACGCCGTCACCGCCGGGCTCGGCGAGCAGATCCAGCAGCGTCTGCACCTCCGACGTACCGCGCAGCGTCGCCACCGCCGCCAGCGTTTTGCCTTCGTAGTCGGGATGACGACGGAAGCTGTTGAAGATGATGCCGTCCGCGCGCGAGATGTGGCGCAGTACGAACTCCGCTTCTGCACGGTCGCTGAAGTTGCGTTTCGGGAAGAACACGCCGAGGTTCGACTGCCAGTACGTGTAGGGATAGATGTCGGCGACGACGTTCACGCCAGATGCGCGTGCTTTGTCGAGCACGGCGATGGCCTTTGCCGCCTGCCCCCAGAGATCGAGCATGCCGAGCTTGATATGCGACACCTGCACCGGCATCCTGTTCACGCGACCGATCGTGATCACTTCATCGAGCGCCTGCCAGAACTCGCGGTCTTCACTGCGGATGTGGCTCGCGTAGCGGCCGCCGGCATCGCCCGCGACCTTCGCCAGCGCGATCACCTCCGACGGCTCGGAGTAGATGCCCGGGTCGTACTCGAGACCGGTCGACAGGCCGAGCGCGCCCGCATCCATGTCGGCCTTCACGAGCGCCTTCATCTGCTCGACCTCGGCCGCTGTGGCCTTGCGCGTGTCCTCTTTGCCCATGACCGCGCTGCGAATCCGTCCGTGCCCAGCGAATGCCGCGACGTTTACCGACACCAGGCTCTTCTCGAACCGCGCCATCAGCTCCGCCACCGTGGTGCTCCCGCCGCCGTCCTGACCGACGACGATGGTGGTGATGCCCTGGCTGAGCATCGCGGGCGCATCGGCCGCACTGGCGAGTCCGCGATCGTGATGGCTGTGCGTGTCGATGAAGCCCGGCGCGAGCGCGAGTCCGTGCGCGTCCACGACGCGGTCGCCGGTCTGCGGCACGACGGCGGCGCCGACCGCGACAATGCGATCACCCTGCAGTCGCAGCGCACCGCGCTGCGGCGCCGCGCCGCTGCCGTCGAAGAGCAGGGCGTTGGTGATCGTCGTGCCCGGCGCGGGTGCTTGCGCGCGCACGAGCACGGCGGTGAGCGCGAGTGCAGTAACGGCGAGAGTGACAAGACGGCGCATGGTCTCCTCCAGCCTATCCCCACAGTTCGGGCGATGGCGGATACAGCAGTCCGTGTTCGTAGCGCATGGCGTGGTCGCGGTCGTCGACCTGCAAGAGCGGGCCGTCGAGGTCGACCCAGCGCGCGAGCTGGGCGACGAGAAACGCGGGCGCCATGCCGAGTGAGGTGCCGCACATGTTGCCGACCATCACGGCCAGGCCGCGCGCACGGGCGGCGCGGGCGAGCGAGAGTGCCTCAGTGAGGCCACCGCACTTGTCGAGCTTCACGTTCACGCCCTGATACCGATCACCGAGCGCGTCGAGCGAGGCCGTGTCGGTGCACGACTCGTCGGCGATCAGCATCACCGGCGGGCGCCAGCCCGCGAGCGCCTGATCCGCGCCGCGCGGCAGCGGCTGCTCCACCGCTTCCACGCCTTCGCGTGCGAGCTGCGGCAACAGCGATTCGAGCAGCGCCATCGTCCAGCCCTCGTTCGCGTCGATGACGATGCGCGCGGTGGGGATGATGTCGGCGACGATCTTCACGTGCTCGAGGTGGCGCGTGGCGTCGACCTTGATCTTGATCAGCCGGTGCTCGCGCACCGCCTCGGCACGGCGGCGGATGTCGTCGGCGCTGCCGAGACCGATCGTCATCGCGGTGGTCACGGGCTTCAGCGGCGCCACGGCCGCGGTGGTGGCGGCGCGGATGCCGTGCCGCTTCGCGCGCAGATCCCAGAGCGCGCAGTCCACCGCGTTGCGCGCGCCGCCCGCGGGCAGGAGCGCGTTGAGCTCCGTGGCCGTGATGTCGGCGTGCAGGCGATTGCTCACCGCGCGAATCTGCGCCGCGATCGACGCCGGCGTCTCGCCGTCGTAGTCGACGCCCGCGGCTTCCGCGTGCCCACTCGCGCCGTCGGCATCGGTGAGCCGCAGATGCACGAGCGGCACGTCGCGCATGACCTCGCGTGCGATCACGAACGGCTCGGCAAGCGCCCAGCGTTCGAGTGCGAGCTCGGCGGTCAGGCTCATGCGATGAGCGCGCGCACGATCGGCTCCACGCCGCCGCGCATCGGATCACACACGGGCAGGCCGAGTTCGCCCATCACGCGCTGCTGATAGTCGGCCCAGGCGCGGGCATCGAGCGACGACGAGTTGATGGAGAGGCCCGCGCACACCACCGCGGGATTCGTCACGCGCGCCGCGTCGAGGTAGCGGGCGATCGCCGTGGGCAGTGGCGTGATCGGCACGTGCGGCAGATCTTCGAGCGTCTCGCGCGACGGATCGTGGCAGAGCACGATCGCATCGGGCTGTGAGCCATGAATGAGGCCGAGCGTCACGCCGGCATACGCGGGATGAAACAGCGCGCCCTGTCCTTCGATCACGTCCCAGTGGTCGGGCGCGTTGGCCGGCGACAGCTGCTCGGCGGCGCCGGCGATGAAATCCGCCACAACCGCGTCGATCGCAATGCCTTCGCCGGCGATCATGATGCCCGTCTGCCCGGTGGCGCGGAACGTCGCCGGCACACCGGCGTCGTGAAACGCGCGCGTCAGCGCCAGCGCCGTGTACTTCTTGCCGAGCGCGCAGTCCGTGCCGACTGTCAGCAACCGCTTCCCCGGGCGCTTGAGCCCTGTGCCGGTCGGAAAGCCGCCGTCGTTCGCACGCACGTCAATGAGGCGCGCGCCAGACGATGCCGCGGCTGCCGCGAGCGAGGGCCACGTGGACAACCGCGTGTGCATGCCGCTCACGACGTCGAGGCCGCAGGCCGCGGCCTCGATCAACGTCGGCAGCCAGTGCTCGGGGATGCGGCCACCAACACTCGCCACGCCGATCACGATCGACTGCGCCCCGGCGGCCTTCGCCGCACGAGGCTCGAACACCGGCAGATCCAACGACACGGTGCAGCCCGGCAACCGGCACTCGCCCATCACGGCCTCGCGACGCCAGTCGCGCAAACCGAAACCCGTCTTCGCGTCGGAGGCGAGGGTGATGTCGCCAAGAAACAGGAGGTAGGGCTGACGAAGGTGGAGCACGATCGGGTGCCTACTTGCGCACAGCCAGCGCCAGCACTTCGATCATGGCCGGATCCACCACCAACCGCGACGGGATGGCGGCGCGGGCGGGTGGATCGAGCGGGAACAACTCGCGGTAGACCTTGTCCACCTGCGGCAATTCGAAGGCGTCCGGCAGATACACCGTCGTGTCGACGATGTGGCTGAGGTCGAGCCCCGCATCGCCGAGCGTCGTCTTGAAGTGTCCGAAGGCGTCGCGCGTCTGATCGGCGATGTTCTTCGTGTGCTTGTCGGTGTCGCCGATCACGGCCGACAGCCACACGCGCGGCCCTTCGGCGATCGCGAGGCTCACGGGAAAGCCGTTGCCGGCCGTGCCGCCGATCACGGTCTTCGGCCGGCGCGACGCGACCATCGTGATCTCGACGGTGTTGTCGTTGTTGGTGAGCTCGGCCACGGCGGTGGCGCGCGCGGGCGGCTCTTTCTGGAAGTAGTCGCCGTAGATTGAGTTCACGTCCGTGAAGTCGTACGGCGACGACAGATACACGCGCGCCGACACGATGTTGTCGTACGTGAGTTCAACCGTTTCAAGCAGCGTCCCGACATTGTCGAGAATCGTCATCGTCTGCGCCTTCGCATTGCCCTTCACGACGGAGTCGTCGGTGCCTTTGCGCGACACGAGGCCGGCGAAGAACACGAGGTCGTCGGTGCGGACGATGTAGCTGTAGGGGCGCGGGTTCTTGGCCCAGCCGGCGGGATTGAGCGCTTCGCGCGTGGCGCCGTTCGGCACCGCGACCGCGCTGATCTCGATGAGCGTGGAGCCGCGCAGCCACGACACGAAGGTGGTGCGGGCCGGCGGCGCGTCGCCGATCAGTTCGGCGTATGCGGTGTTCATGGCCGCGAAGTCGTCGGCCTTCCGGAGCGAGACCTGGATGTGGCAGAGCTGCCCCATCGACGACTGGTTCGCCTCGAGGGTTGCCTTCAGCTGGCCGAACACGTCGCGGGTCTGCGCCGCGATGTCGCCATCGGTGCTGGTGGGCCGGATCGTGGAGATATAGATGTAGCCGCCCGCAGAAACAGCGGGCCGCACGACGGGACCGCCCTGGGGCGCCGCCACGGTGGTGGCGTCGAGCCAGGTCGCAACGGCAACGGCAGCCACGAGGCAGATGGCAGCGCGGACGAGCATCGGCCACAATAGAATACCTTCGCTTCCCGACCTGGAGGTCCCTATGAAGCGTTTTGCCCCCGCTTTCTGTGTTGCCGCCCTCGTGATGGCGGTCGTCCCTCAGCTCACCGCGGACGTGAAGACCCAGCAGAAGACCACATTCCAAATGGGCGGCATGCTCGGCAGCATCGTGAACCGCTTCGCCGGTGATGCCGCGAAGGACGGTGCGATCTCCACGGTGGCCGTGAAGGGCAATCGCCAGATGCGCACGTCCGCGCAGAACGGACGCATCATCGACCTCGCCGAAGAGAAGGTCTACGATCTCGACCTGAAGAAGAAGGAATACAAGGTCACGACGTTCGCTGAACTGCGCAAGCAGTGGCAGGATGCGCAGGCCAAGGCGTCGAAGGACGTCGGTTCGGGCAGCGGCGGCGATCAGCCGGCCGACCCGAAGCAGCAGGGCAAACAGGTGGAGATCACCTTCAGCGTGAAGGAGACCGGCCAGAAGAAGACCATCGGCGGTCACGACACGCACGAAACGCAGGTGATCGTCACGATGAAGGAGAAGGGCAAGACGCTCGAAGAGGGCGGGGGGCTCGAGATCACGACGAGCTTTTGGCTCACGCCGAAGATCGCGGCGCTCGACGAAGTGGCCGCGTTCGACGCCAAGTTCACGAAAGCGATCTACGGCGACGTGCTCGCCGGCGTCGACATGAACCAGCTGAGCATGTTGATGGCGCAGTACCCGTCGATGAAGGAACTCACCGACAAGCTCGCGGTCGAAGCGAAGAAGCTCGAGGGCACGCCGATGCTCACCACCATGACGATGGAAGCGGCGAAGGGCCCGGAAGAAGCGCAGCAGAATTCCGGCGGAGGCGGCGGCTTGATGGGCCGACTCGCCAACCGCATCGCGAAGCCGAAGGGCGACGCGAAATCGAAAGTGTTCACATCGAGTACCGAGGTGCTGTCTGTGGAGACGGCCGTGACGGCGGACGACACCGCCATTCCCGCGGGCTTCAAGGAGAAGAAGTAGATGTCGAAGGCTTCACGTCGCAAGTTCCTCACGACCGTGCCCGTGGCTGTTGCGGGCGCGGTGGCCACCAAAGCATTCGCGCAGGGGCAGGGCCAGCAGGCCCAGGGCCCGATCAAGGCCGAAACGGTCGACTGCGCGGAGGTGATTCCCGGGCTGCATCTGAGCAAGGAAGATGAAGCCGCGGTGGCCAACGGCCTCAACCGCAATCTGCAGACGTATGCGCGGCTGCGCGACCTGCCGATCACGCCCGATATCGATCCGGCGCTGATCTTCAAGCCGTCGCTGCCGGGTCAGGAGCCGAAGGGCCCGGCCACACCGGGCGCGAAGCTCACGATCGCGACCAAGCCGCCGATGACGCTGAAGCGTCCGGCCAATCTCGAAGACGTCGCGTTCTGGCCGCTCACCCATCTGGCGGCATTGATCGAACGCAAGCTCGTGACGTCGACCGAGCTCACGAAGATGTACATCGCGCGGCTCAAGCGCTACCAGCCGACGCTCAACTTCTACGTGACGCTCACCGAAGACCTCGCGCTCGAACAGGCGGCGCGCGCCGACAAGGAAATCAAGGCCGGCAAGTACCGCGGCCCGCTGCACGGGATTCCGTGGGGCGGCAAGGACCTCCTCGCCACGAAGGGCATCAAGACGACGTGGGGCGGTGAGCCGTACGTGGATCAGGTGTTCGACTACAACGCGTCGGTCGTCGACCGGCTCGAAGCGGCGGGCGCGGTGCTCGTGGCCAAGCTGACGCTCGGCGCGCTCGCGCAGGGCGACATGTGGTTTGGCGGGCAGACGAAGAACCCGTGGAATGGCGGCGGCGCCAGTGGCTCGTCGGCGGGCCCGGGCTCGGCGACCGCGGCCGGCTGTGTCGGCTTCGCGATCGGCACCGAGACGCGCGGGTCCATCATCTCCCCCTCCACCGCCAACGGCGTTGTGGGTCTCCGTCCGACGTATGGCCGCGTGAGCCGCTACGGCGCGATGGCGCTCTCGAACACGATGGACAAGCTCGGGCCGATGTGCCGGTACGTGGAAGACACGATCCTCGTGCTGAACGCGATCTACGGGCCCGACGCCAAAGACAACTCGGTGGCGAATGCAGCGCTCACGTGGAACCCGGCGCAGCCGCTCGCGGGCATCAAGATCGCGTATGTGAAGAGTGAGTTCGATCCTCCGCCCGCCACCGCGGCCGGTGCGGCGGGTGCGGGACGTGGCGGCGGCGGTGGTCGTGGCGGGCTCACGCCGGAACAGCAGGCGGAGCGGCGGAAGAACTACGACAACGTGCTCGCGACCTACGCGAAGCTCGGTGCGAAGCTCGAGCCGATCGAGCTGAACGACATCATGCCGCAGATGGCGAACCTCACGAACACGCTGGGCTTCATCCTCGACGCGGAGTCGGCGGCATCATTCGACAGCCTCACGCGCTCGGGCGATGTGGATCTGCTCCGCACAGGCACCTCGCGCAGCTCGTGGCCGAACACGTTCAAGACGGCGCGGTTCATTCCGGCGGTCGAGTACATCCAGGCGAACCGCGCGCGCGTGCTCCTGATGCGCGAGTTCGACAAGTTGATGAGCAAGTATCACGTGCTCCTCAGCGCGGGCAGCGACGCCACACTGTCGACGACCAACCTCACGGGTCAGCCCGCCATGGCCGTCAAGTGCGGCATCGTCAACAACGCGCCGCAGATGATCATGCTCACGGGCCGCCTCTACGACGAAGGCACGATGGCGCGTGTGGCGCTCGCGTTCGAACAGGCGACGGAGTGGAAGGATCGGCATCCGAAGCTGAACGCGTAGGACAAAGTTGGAAGCAAGTTGGAAGTAAGAAGCAGTACGTGAGAAGTAGAAGTGGGAAGTCGGAAGTGGGAAGTTCTCGCGTCGGGAAAGGCACGTTCCGACGCTTGGGCTTCCCACTTCGCGTTTTGGAGCGACTACTGCGAGAGCTCGAAGCGCTTCTTGGGGACGTAGATCACATCGTTCGGTTGGATCTGGAACTGCATCTTATCGCTGCCAAGATCAACGTCCTTCGATTCGCCCGTTTTCTGATCTAGCCGCTTCACGCTCGTGCGATTTGTTGCGCCGTCCTTCGTGGCGCCGCCCGCCTTCAGGATGGCGCGTTCGAGTGTGAGGCTGGGTTCCCATTGATATTGCCCCGGGTTCACCACATAGCCGTTGATGAAGTACTGCGGCGCCGTCGGGACGTCGATGGTGTCGCCGTTGTCGAGTGTGATGGCGGTGAGTGCTCCTTGGTTCAGGGGGTCGAGCGTGTACTGCTCCCAGCCGTTCATGACGTCCGCGCCTGCGGGCGTAGGCCGTGTCGTATCGGCACGCTTCACACGAATGATGCGGCCGGCCTGCGGCATGAGGCCACCGGCCTGGACGATGGCGTCTGAGATGTTCGCGCTATTGGCTCGGAGCGTGATGTTGCCTTGCTGGCGCACGGCGCCTTGGACCTTCACCACCTGCGAGTGATATTCGACGACGACGATGTCGACGGTGGGATCTCGATAGACGCCCTGATCCACGAGCGCTTTAGTGACGGCTTCATTGGCTTTGGCAACGGCGAGACCCGCGACCTTCACGGGCGGGATCAATGGCAGCGCCGCTGCGCCGTTCTGCATCACCACGTAGTCGGTGGACCTGAAATCATCCTGCGATTGCCCGCCTGAGTACACGGTGACCCGCAACACGTCGCCCACAGCCAGAACGTCGCTGGGGTTCGTTGGGCTTGGGGCGTGATCGATGAGTTGCGACGGTCGGGTCGCCCCGGGCGGAGGCGGCGTGATTTTCGGCGCTGGCAGCTGTGCCAGTGCAGCGCGAGCGAGGGGCACCCAGGTGCTGTTCGGGTAGCTTCGGATGAGAAGCCGGAAGTCTGCAGCCGCTCTCTCGACGTCCTGAACAGCCTGATAACACTTCCCCCGCTTGTAGTAGGCATCAGCAATCCACCACCCCCTCGGATGGGCGTCGATGTACTTCGAGTAGGCCAACAAGGCATCCGTGGCGCGCTGGGTGTTGAGGTAGATCTCGCCAATCTGGAATTGCGCTTGATCTGCGGCCGCTTCCTCTGGATAGTTCGCGAGCACAGCCTGAAAGCGATTCAGGGCAGAGTCCCACCGGCCTGCGAGGGCTTCACGATAGGCATCCTCGTACTCAACCTGGGCCTTCACCGCCCGGATGTCAGGACTGTCCGGCGCGGTGTTGAGTTGTGCTCGCTCAGAGGCAGTCAGCGTGCGATGGTAGACCTTCGCGGTGATCTGGACGATCGGGTCCGTGAACAGCCGATGCACGACGAATGCTGAGCGCACCTGCGCGCTGGTCTCGGACAACGTCTGCCCTGCGACGATGACGCGGCCGAGCAATGGCACGACAATGGAGCCGTCAGCACTGACGCCGTAGGGCTGGTTGAAATCGACCTGAAGCGCTCCGCCTGACGAGACCGTCATTTCCAGAATGTCCAACGGGAGGATCTTGTAGTCGACCGGCGGCACGTCGGCGGGAGCGGCCTGGCCGGCTGAGCTTTGCGGTTCCGTTGCGGGAGCTGTCGTCCCCGGATCTGCCTTCAGGGCTCGCGGCTCGATGCCCTCGATGCCAACGACGCCCGGCAGCGCGGTGTTCTTCAGCAACGACGCCAACCCACTGCCGAGATTGATCTGCGCGCCCACTTCTTCCCAACCCGGCAGCAGCGCCGTCGCCTTCGGCCGGGCGGCGCTGATGGGCAACAGCACGAGCACCGTCGCAACGATCGCAATGCCCGCGCTCCAGTTCGTGCGGCTCGCCGAGACCGTGCGCGCGTCGTGGCCGAGGATGCGCTTCACGCGCACAAGCAGCGCGCCGCCGTTCGCCGCGAGCGCGGGCTCTGCCACGCGCATCTGCTCGAGATCGGCCAGTGCACTGGCATACGTCACGGTGTCGCCACCGCAGACGTCGACGGCGATGTCGTCGCAGCACAGCTCACGCTCGTGCCGCACCGCGCGCGAGATCAGCCACACCGCCGGGTGATAGAACAGCAGCGTCTCGATCGCCGACTGCGCCAGGTTCACGAGATAGTCGTGCCGCCGCACGTGCGCGAGCTCGTGCGCGATCAGCGCGTCGATCTGCTCCAGCGACAGCCCCGTCATCGCCGCCGCCGGCAACAGCACCACCGGCTTCCACCACCCCCTCGTCATCGGCACCTTCACGAGCGCCGACTCGAGCACGGTCACCGCACCGGAAATGCGCAGGGCGCCCATCAGCCGTTCGGCATGCGACAGGATCTCGAGCGACGGCTCCATCACGCCCACGCGCGTGAGACGACGCGCGGTCCACCATCCGACGCAGAGACGCAGTGAGAGGAACGAGACGCCGAGCAGCCAGGCAACGAACAACTTCTGCGACACAGACGGAGACACGGACAGCTTCGACAGTAGAGCTGTGAGGTCCCGGGTCCCGCGTTCCGGGTTCCAGGTCCGCAGCGGTCCCGGGGGCACGTCCTGGGCACGAGTCCGAACCGCATGCTGAGTGACGACAGAGTCGTCATTTCCAGGCGCGGGCGTGGTCGACCGGCCCAGGGACATGTCCGTGTTCCCGGAGGACGACGGCGGACTCGGCACTGGGAACCCGGTCCCCGGGACGACGCGGCTGAAAGCCGTGATCACGGGCGTCGCCGCCATGATCGCCAGCGCCGCCACACCGATCACGTACCGCACCTGCGGCGTCCGCGCGATCCGCATCGCGATCCACGCCAGCGCGCCGATCAGCGCGCCTTGCCACACGAAGTGCACCAACGAACCGACGATGACGACGCTCATTTGCGCTTCTCCTGCTCGATGAGGCGGCGGATCTCCGCAAGTTCTTCCTTGGAGGCCGGGTGCGTGCTGAGCGCGTGCATCACGAGCTTGGCGGCCGAGCCGCCGAACGCCTTCGCGATCAGATCCCCGACCAATTGCTTCTGCGCCTGTTGCTGCGGCACGCGCGCGGCGTAGACGTGCGTGCGCGACGACTCGTCGCGGGTCACGAGCCCCTTCTCCGCCATGATCTGCATCAACTTCAGCGTGGTGGTGTAGCCCGTGGCGCGCTCGGCCTGCTGGCCCGCCAGCGCGTCGTGCACCTGCCGCACCGTGGCCGGGCCCTGCTCCCACAGCACGTGCAGGATGGCCAGTTCAGAGGCAGTCGGACGCGGGGTTTTCGGCATGCGGCCGAGTATCTACGAACGAATTCGTATATGTCAACGAAATCTTTCGTAGACAGGCAAGGACTACTGCTGAGGGCTGGGGTCGTCCACGTCGTCTGAGAGCAGCATGTCGACGTCTGCCAAATCCTTCGGCCGACCACTGGCTTGCTTGTTGGCGATCAGCGAGGCTCGGCTCAGAAATCGCACGGGGACGTGGCCATACCACCCCGCAACCGCGTCGGCGGCTGCGGCCTGATACTCCACACCGCTGATTTGCAGCAGGATGTCGATCTGAAACGGCGACTCGCCGACCCGCATGAGCGCTCGGCTCCGTGCCCAGATCTCGGGATCGAGCGATTCGAGATTCGAGACGCCCGATACTTCCAACGCGGCCTTGACGCGAAAGAGATTCGTTGCAGATGGTCGAACGAACACATCAAAGTCGAGACTAAATCGGGGAACGCCATGGAACGCGACCGCTTCGCTTCCAATGATGAGGTAGTCGACCTCATACCGATTGAGTGCGTCGCAGAACTGCCCGAACAATTCCGAGAACGGCCGACGCTCAGTCACTCGCCGTTCTCGTGCGGCTGCGCATTCGGCAGGAGCCTCATCGTCGGGCCCAACTGGAAAGGTCCTTCGCCATACATGCGGACGCGGTAGGCCTCGGCCTGAGCCAACCGGCGCTCCACGGGTTGCGCCAGCCAGTACCGAAGCTGATCACGGTCGTGTCGACCGGCATGCTCGGCCGACGACTCCAACGACCAGCGAGCACCCGCAAGCGGCCTAGAGGATGACATGCCCCGATGTTAGCGCAGCCGCCCCAGAGCCGAGCCCTGGACTCAGTCCCGGCCTTGGCCTTGGCCTTGGCCTTGGCCATCACCTTGGCCCTGGCCCCTGGACGACGACGGACCCGGCACTCGGAACCCGGTCCGCGGGACGACGCGTGCTTCTCCGCCCCTGTCTGTACAATGCCCCGCACATGTCCTCCGACCTCGACCGCTCCAGCCAGCGCAACGCCGTCCTTGCCGGCTTCCTCGGCTGGATGCTCGATGCCTTCGACTTCTTCATCGTCACGCTCGTGTTCACCGACCTGGCGAAGGCGTTCTTCGATACGAGCACGCCGCAACTGGCCAGCCATGCGCGCGAGGCCATGGTGTTCGCGAGTTCCGCGACGCTGATGATGCGGCCCGTCGGCGCGATCGTGTTCGGCCTCCTCGCCGACCGGTTCGGACGTCGGACGCCGCTGATGCTGAACGTGATCATGTACGCGAGCTGTT
Source organism: uncultured Solibacteraceae bacterium (assembly GCA_964343975.1). GTDB lineage: Bacteria > Acidobacteriota > Vicinamibacteria > Vicinamibacterales > SCN-69-37 > SCUN01. Next base: position 7,861 of record CAYFLU010000046.1, on the reverse strand, counting down.
CAGTGGCGTGCGCATTCGCGCCGAGCTACTCGGCGTTCCTGATCCTGCGCATGATCTTCGGGATCGCGATGGGCGGCGAATGGGGCCTCGGCGCCTCGCTCGCGCTCGAGTCGGTGTCGCCGAAGTTCCGCGGCCTGCTGTCGGGCATCCTGCAGGAAGGCTACGCCGCGGGCGCCCTGCTCGCGTCGCTCGTGTACCGCTTCGTGTATCCGCACTGGGGCTGGCGGCCGCTCTTCCTGATCGGCGGCCTGCCGGCGCTGCTCGCGATCTTCATCCGGTCAAAGGTCAAGGAGTCGCCGGCCTGGCACGAGCACAAGACCGACTGGGCCTCCTACGGCCGCGCGCTCGCCGCCAACTGGAAGCGCTTCGCGTTTCTCGTGCTGATGATGACGGTGATGAACTTCATCTCGCACGGCACGCAGGACATGTATCCGACGTTCCTCGAGAAACACCGCGGCTTCACGCCGCTCGCGCGCGCCAACGTGACGATGATCGCGTATGTGGGCGCGATCATCGGCGGCCTGGTCTTCGGCCACTACTCCGATCGCACGTCACGCAAGCGCGCGATGGTCACGGGCCTTATCTGCTGCTTCTGCTTCACGCCGCTGTGGATCGCCGCACCAAACGCGGTGCTGCTCACGATCGGCGCCTTCATGATGCAGTTCTTCGTGCAGGGCGCATGGGGCGTCGTGCCGGCGCACATCAACGAGCTGTCGCCGAACGCGATCCGCGGGTTCTTCCCGGGCTTTGCCTATCAGCTGGGGGTGGCGGCCTCGTCGCTGTTCCCGTACTTGCAGGCCGTCGTGGGTGAGCGCTTCAGCTACGCGTGGTCGATGGGCATTCTCGCCGCCGCAGTCTTCGCACTCGGGGCCATCGTGATCTCACTCGGCCCAGAGGCGAAGGGGGTCTCCTTTAGAAAGACGCCGGCAAGTTAGAAGGAAGAAGCAACAAGTCGGGAAGTAAAAGTAAAAAGGCGGAAGTGAAAAGGGGGGCTCCCCTTCCAACTTCCGCCTTCTCACTTTTACCTGCCTACTTATTGCGTCTTACTTCTTACTTGCAAGTCGCAAGTCCCCGTCGTGTCTCAGTCCACGCGTTCGATCGTCACCTTGTTCATGACGATCGGCGTCACCGGGCGGTCCTGCGAGTCGACCTGGGTGCGGCCGATCTTCTCCACCACGTCGAGACCTTCCACCACGGCGCCGAAGACCGAGTGACGACGGTCGAGGTGCGGCGTGGGGGCGAGGGTCACGAAGAACTGACTGCCGTTCGTGTTGGGGCCCGCGTTGGCCATCGAGAGGATGCCGGCGCGGTCGTGGCGCAGTGACGGGTGGAATTCGTCTTCGAAGTTGTAGCCGGGACCGCCGTAGCCGAGACCGAGCGGGTCACCGCCCTGAATCACGAAGCCGTCGATCACGCGATGAAAGATGATGCCGTCGTAATAAGGAGTCTTACTCTTCGCCTTCGTCTTCGGATGGGTCCACTCCTTGCTCCCCTCCGCCAAGCCGACAAAGTTGGCCACCGTCTTGGGCACCTTGTCTTCAAACAATTCCGCCGTGAACTTGCCGAGCGTCGTATCGAAATGAGCGAGCACGCGTGCCATCGGTTCTCCAGTTAACACCGTGGGCCCTTCGGCCCACGGACAGCGTCTTACAGTGTATGTCGTTCGTCCTCAAGAAATCGGTCTGGGTGCCCCGGCCGATCGAAGAAGTCTTCGCGTTCTTCGGTGATGCCGCCAATCTCGAGCAGATGACGCCACCGTGGCTGCAGTTCAAGATCCTCACGCCGCAGCCGATCCCGATGCGCCCGGGTACTCTCATCGACTATCGGATCTCCCTCAGGGGCCTGCCCATGAAGTGGCGCACGGAGATCACCACCTGGAACCCGCCTTTCGAGTTCGTCGACGAGCAGCTGAAGGGGCCGTACCGGAAATGGCACCACCGGCACACGTTCGTCGAGCGCGACGGCGGCACGGAGGTCGGCGACGAGGTGACCTACGACGTGCTGGGCGGCGCCCTCATCCGGCACCTGTTCGTGAAGGGCGACCTCGAGAAGATCTTCGCCTTCCGGGAACAGACCCTGAAGCAGCGATTCGTCGCGCGTCCCTGACGTCATCGTCTCGGCTTCGAACACGGTCTACTTGAGCAGCGCCCGCAACTCGGCGACCTGCGCCCGCCGATTGGGATCGCGATCGGCCAGATCGCAGTATTCAAGCGCCTTCACGCGGTTGTTTGCGCGGGCGTAGTTCACGGCGGCGTTGAAGGCCGACGCGCTGACCTGTGCGGTGTCGTCGCGGATGGCCGCCTCGAACCCGGCGATCTGCGACGCGCGCCAGGTCTCGTCCACGCCCTCGGCTTTGCGCATCTCGGCAAGCTTCTCATTGTCGTAGGCCACCGCGGTTTCGTAGCACGACATGGCCGCGACGAACCGCTCCGCAGTCGGCACCCACGACTGACGCTTCAGGTTCACGAGGCCGAGATACCACGGCGCCAGACACTGGTTCGGGTTCAGCTGATACGCGGCTTTGAGGTCCTTCTCCGCCACGTCGAGATCCACCTGGTCGTACTCGATCTGTCCGGCGAGCAGCATCGCGCGATCGTTGTAGAGGATCTGCTTCATGCGATCGCTGTCGGCGCGGGCGTCCGTGAGCTTGCCCGTCTCGCGGTAGTTCCACGCCCGCCAGAACCGCGCCTCACCCTCGATCACTTTGTCGGTGATCATGCCCGAGGCCTCATCGATCGCCACGGGATGCTGCTTCGTGTAGGAGAGGCAGATGAGACGGCCGAGATGCCCGTCCTCATGCAGCGGCCGCAACGCGAGCGTGCGGTCGTAGTACGTGAGCGCGGTGCGGCAGTCGCCCACCGTTTGGTAGAGCGAGCCCAGTGCGTAGGTCACCACGGGCGAGTTCGGCCAGCGCGCGTCGCCCGCCGCCAGCCACGTCTTCGCGTCCGCGATTTCCTTGCTCGTCGGCGTGGGCGAGCGCACGCGCCCCACCAACACGCCGGCCTCGATCATGCGGGGATCCGCCTCGATCAGTCCGCCGAGCATCACGCGATCCATGCGCGGACACATCGAGCGGCGATATACGAGGATCTGCGGATCGGTACCCGACGCCGACGCAGTCGCCGAGGCCGTCGTCGACGGCCGGCGCGTGTCCATGCATTCCACGCCCACGAGCAGATACTTCCGGAACGTCGCACTGCCCTCGCCCGCGCCAAGACCCGCGCGCCACGCATCGAGCTCGGCCGGGGCCGCGCGCGTGACCTTCGCCATCTCCCGGCTCGGCGTGCCCACGCCGTCGGGCAGGATCGTGGTCGCAATCTTCAGATAGGTCGCTGTGTCATACGTCGGCGGCAATTCCGGCGCGAGCGCCGTCGCCTCCGCAAACCGCGCGGACGGATCGAGCGCGAGTTCCTTCTCGCGCAAGCCGATCAACACAGTGGATTCAAACAGGCGCGCGAGCACCGACAGGCGCAGGCGCGGAATCGCGGCCGCTTTCTGGTACAGGTCGTGCGCCTCGATGAGGCAGTCGTAGCAGCCTTCGGCGACGAGCGCGTCGGCCTTCGCAAGATCGACCGGTGGCGCGGCAGGCTTCGGCGGCGCAGAGGCGCACGCCGCGACCCACATGGCCGCCATCACCGGCAACGCTCGGATCAGCCCCCGCACGCAGTGATTGGACACCGGAAACCGGACTTTGGTTGGAGGCCGCCTACTTTTCCTTCGGCGCGAGGCTGAGCGCCCCCGACGGACACTGCGCCACCTGCGCGGCAATCGTGGCCGAATCGGCGTGCTCGAGCTCGATCCACGGCCGGCGCTTCGGATTGAACACGAGACCCAGTCCGCGCGCGCAGATACCCGAATGCGCGCAACGCTCCGGCTGCCACACGACCGTGATCTCGCCGTTGGTGTAGTGCTTCGTCATCGCGACATTCTAGCGGCGAGCCTGGAGTTCCGCACCAACGAGCCGGCGCATCACCCGGAGAAGCGATGCGTGTTTGGAGGAGACCCAGTCCTTGTGCCCGTTGGTGCGGACCTCCAGGCCCGCCGCTAGCCCCTATCCGTTATCCCTCGACCGTCGCGAATGCCTCGCGGTTGCGACGCGCACCAAGCGCGTCGAGACCTTCCAACAGATCCGCCACCAGATCCTTCGTGCCTTCGATGCCCGGCGACAACCGGATCAACGTGTCGGCCAGCCCCTGCGCATGCCGCGTGCTCGCGGGGATCGACGCGTGCGTCATCTTGCACGGCAAGCACGTGAGCGACCGCACACCGCCGAGGCTCTCGCCGAGCGCGAAGTACCGCCGCGACTTCACGAACGCCGTGGCTTCATCGAGCGTGCCGTCGAGCTCGAACGACACCATCCCGCCGAACCCGGTCATTTGCCGCCGCGCGATGTCGTGCCCCGGATGCGACGCGAGCCCCGGGAAATACACGCGGGCCACACGTGGATGCGCCACGAGCGCCTCGGCAATGGCCTGCGCGTTCTTCGCGTGCCGGTCCATGCGCAACTCGAGCGTCTTCAACCCGCGCAGCGTGAGCCAGCAATCGAACGGCCCCGGCACGCCACCCAGGGCGTTCTGCAGGAACTTCACGGGCTCGAACACCGCCGGATCGCGCGCGATCACCGCGCCCTGAATCACATCCGAGTGACCGGCCAGATACTTCGTCACGCTGTGCAAGACGATATCGGCGCCAAGATCGAGCGGCCGCTGGAAGTACGGCGTGGCAAACGTGTTGTCCACGACGACGAGCGCGCCCTTCGCGTGAGCGATCCGCGCCACCGCCGCGATGTCGTACACGAGCAACCGCGGGTTGGTCGGCGACTCGAGCCACACGAGCGCCGTGTCCGCCGTGATCGCCTGCTCCACGGCCGGCAGATCCGCAAAATCCGCCGTCGTCACCGCGCAGCCGATCGGCTCGAACACCCGATGCAGCATGCGGAACGTGCCGCCGTACACGTCGTTCGGCACGACGATCGCGCGGCCGGGCTTGAGGTAGGCCTGCAGGATCGCGTGCTCGGCGGCGAGGCCCGAGCCGAACACCGCGGCATGCGCTGCGCCTTCGAGCTCGGCCAACACGCCTTCGAGCCGCTGACGCGTCGGGTTGTTCGTGCGCGAGTAGTCGAAGCCGCGGTTCTCGCCCGGGCCGTCCTGCTCGAACGTCGCGGTCTGGTAGATCGGCGCCGCCACCGCGCCGGTGAGCGCGTCGGTGCCCTGATTAAAGTGGATCGTCTTGGTCGAGAACTCCATGTCAGTTCTCCTGCACGCGCGTGCCCACGCTCTGAAGACTACGAATGACGAGCGGCAGCCGGGATGACGCGGCTTCGGCGATGGCGGCGCGCTGCACGAGCGGGCAACCCTCGTCGGCCATCTGCAGGGCCTGCGTGTACGACAACTCAGGAATCAGCGCGGCCGACGGATCCACGTGCGGATCCGCCGTGAAGTAGCCGTCGACGTCTTTGATCAGCTCGCAACGGCCCGCCCCAAGTGAGGCCGCGAGCAGCACGGCCGACCAGTCGGAGCCGCCGCGGCCGAGCGTGACCACGCGCTGACGATCCACCGCGAGAAAGCCCGGCACGACGACCACGCGATGCACGGCGAGCGCCGCACGAATGCTGAGGGGATTGAACGCGATGCGGTCGCGGCCGGGCACGACCTTCAGCCCGACTTCGTGCACCGACACGCCGGTGACGCTGACACCGGCCGATCGCAGCCGCAGCGAGAGCAGCGCCACCGACCGGATCTCGCCGGTTGACCACAGGAGATCCAGCAGCGCGGGATCCGGACGCTGATCGATCTCCGCGGCTTCACGATAGAGCTCGTCGGTGTGGCCATGCTCGGCCGACACGACCACCACAAACCGGTCGGACGACTGTTGCAGCCGGCGCGATACGAAGTCCGCGGCCTTGGCATAGCCCGCGCCGCCTTGCAGCACGGAGCCACCGATCTTGAGGACGGCGACGTCGCGCATCACCGCACCTCGCTTTCAACCACGTCATTTCGTTGGCCCGCTTCGCTCGCGCCATCGATCAGCGCCGGGCACAGCGTGACGACGGCGCCGAGCGCGGCCAGAGCGTCAGCCGCATTCGACGCGGCCGCCCACGCGCTGTGCGCGGTCAGCGCGGCCACACCGAACGCGCCCGCTTCCACGCGCAGCGCCGGCACCGAGCGCGCGGCCAGGAACTCGGCGACGTCGGCGGCTGACACATCGAGGCCGCTCGCGCGCACGAACCAGCGCGACGCCGGCGGCTGCGACAGATCGAGCGCCGCCCGTGCCGCGCGCTTGTGATCGGCGCCGATGCTGAACGTGTCGGTCTCCTTCGCGGTCAGCGCTTCGACGATATCGTCGAGGAGGGTGGCGGCGGTGACAGCGGGCCCCGCGCCGGGGCCGGCGAAGAGCACGGGCGCGTCGCTGCCCCACTGCAGTTGCAGCGCATTCGTCACGCCGGTGAACGGCGCAAACGCGTGCGCCTGCGGGATGAACGCGGGGCCCACCCACGAGCCCGGGCGGGCGGCGTCGAGCGACGCGTGCGCAATCGGCTTGATCGTGCCGCCAAGCGCCTGCGCGGCGGCCAGATCCGCGGCCGAGAGCGTGTCGATGCCGCGACGGCACAGCTGCGGCGTCCGCGCGGTGGTCGCACCGCACAGGTGGAGCAGGATCGTGAGCTTCTCGGCCGCATCGCGGCCGCTCACGTCTGCGCTGCTGTCGGGCTCGGCGTAGCCGGCCGCCTGCGCGCGCGCGAGCACGTCGGCAAACTCCGCGCCGCGTTCGATGCCCGTGGTGATGAAGTGCGACGTGCCGTTCAGGATGCCGGTAAGCGCGCTCACGCCCGAGAGAAGTGGCCGCCGCGCCACCGCGCCCACAAACGGCACGCCGGCCACGACCGCGGCTTCAAACAGCAGCGGCGTCCCGGTTTCGCGCGCAAGCAGCCGCAACTCGGGGCCGTGCGCGGCCATCATCGTCTTGTTCGCGGTGACCACCGGAATGCGCCGCAGGAGCGCGGCTTCCACAAGCGTGCGCGCCGGCTCCACGCCGCCGAGCACCTCGACGATCACATCGGCATGATCGAGCACGCGCGCCGGATCGTCGACGAGCGTCGCGGCCGAGGCGGCACGCGCGCGTGCGGCATCGCGCACGAGCGCGGCCGTGCACACGAGGTTCAGATGCGGATGATCGGCGATGGCCTGCACCACCGCGCGGCCGATGGTGCCGTGGCCGAGAAGGCCCACACGAGCCGGGGCGGTGCGGGCCCCACCAGAAATAGCGACAGTTTCAGAAACAGTGATCGACGCCACGGCGTGCTTATCTCCCCGTCTTTCGGGCAGGAATTAGCACCGGAGCGCATGTGTGCGCCTGGTTGCTGTGGCGTCAACGGGCCTGGCCCCTCAGCCACTCGTGATAAGTGCCGCGGTCAGCTGCGGACGAACCAAGAGTAGCGAGCTAATCAACACATGTCAATACGTTGATTTAAGAATAAGCCGGACATGCAGTGAGACCGGGTGGCCGTAGTTCTCGAGGAGGTTCGGTGGCGTGCGATGCGCCGTAACGTCGCCGCCGAGGCCGAGCGTGTAGTGCGTCCATGCACCGAGGCGATGTTCGTAGCCGAGCGTGAGCGCGCCCACGCGCGACAGCGGATGCGGATGCACGAAGCCGGGCGGATCGTAGCCACCGGCTTCGAGAATGTCTTTGTCGACGAGTTCGGCGCGCAGAAAGACGAGATCGTGCGGGCGCACCCGCCAGGCCGCGTCCACGAGCAGCGCGCCTTCGTTCACGCTCCGTGCGCCGAGCTGCGGCAGATGGTTCACGCCCACGGCCACCGTCACCGCCGCGGTGGCGCCGCGATATTCGACCGATGCCGTGTAGC
>CAYFLU010000045.1:0-20967 GCA_964343975.1 uncultured Solibacteraceae bacterium | reverse complement strand
GGAAGGGTGGTGGCGGCGCGGCGAAGGGCGGCAATGCCATGAACGCAGCGGGCGTGAACCGCAATCTGTGGTCGATCACGTTGGGCGATGCCCAGTATGCGTGGCTGAAGAAGACGCTCGAGGCGAGTCCGGCGAAGTACAAGTTCGTGTTCGCGCACCACGTCATGGGCACCGGCCGCGGCGCCGTGGAAGTGGCGGATGGCTACGAATGGGGCGGACGCGATCCTCGGGGCAAGACCTTCAAGGAGATGCGCCCCAACTGGGAGCTCCCCATTCATCAGCTGTTCGTGAAGACCGGCGTGACGATCTTCTTCCAGGGACACGATCATCTCTTTGCGCGCCAGGAGAAGGACGGCGTGATCTATCAGGAAGTGCCGAATCCGGCCGACCTGACCTATACCGCCTTCAACAAAGACGCGTATCGCTCCGGTGATGTGCTGCCCAACACGGGGCACCTGCTCGTCAACGTGTCGCCTGATAGTGTCCGTGTGGACTATGTCCGCTCGTTCTTGCCGAAGGACGAGAACGCGTCGCAGAAGCACGGGAGCGTGGCGTTCTCCTACACCGTGAAATCACGGCGCGCAGGATCGCCCCCACCACCGTCATCGAGTCCTCCGGCCACACGCGCCGGGACATTCGTGGCCACCGGCGATGGCACCGCGACGGACACGGTCACCGGCCTGATGTGGCAACAAGGCGATAGCGGCGAGCTCACGTGGGAACAGGCGCAACAGTACGCCCGGGGCCTCACGCTCGCCGGACACACGGATTGGCGGCTGCCGACGCCGCACGAGCTCTTCGGCATTCTCGATCACAACCGCAATCCCGCCCTCGATCCCGCCGTGTTTCCGCCCACGGGCGCCGAGTATTGGTGGTCATCTGTGCCGATGGTGAATGATCCGAATCGCGTCTGGGTCATCAACTCGGGCGGCGGCAGCGGCCCGCATCCACGCAATGAAACCGTGAGTGCCGGCGGCACCAAGCGCTTTCACGTGCGCTGCGTCCGTGCCACGACCCCGGCCTCGTCGTCTGCGCCGCGCCTCCGCGTGAACGACGACGGCACTGTGAGCGACACCGCAACGACACTGCAGTGGCAGCGTGCCGAGACCAGTGACATGACGTGGGAAGAGGCGCGGCACTACGCGGAGACGCTGTCGCTCGCCGGCCACACCGACTGGCGAGTGCCGACGATCAAAGAACTCGACACGCTCAATGACGAGTCTCGCGTGAATCCGTCGATTGATCGCGACGCCTTTCCCGGCGCTCGCGCCGCGCGCTACTGGTCGTCGACGACGCTCTTCAGTCGCGACACCTTGCGCGCCTGGTTCGTGGAATTTCGAACGGGGATTGCCAGCTACGATGCCAAAACCGTGCGTCACGCCGTGCGCTGCGTGCGCAACAGCCAGTAGCCACGCGCGGACGGGTCAACGCGGGTTCGCGTCGAACTCGTAGCAACCCGGGGCCACGAGGATGTGGCCCGCCTTCGAGAAGAACAGGGACCACGGCACGAGCATGTCGGCGCCGCGAAACTGCACCGTGCGGATCTTGTTTCCCGTCGCGTCGTACACGTACGTGAACGGCGTGCTGAGCGCAATCCACAGCCGGCCGCTCGCGTCGATCGCGGCGGTCGAGACCGTCGTCGTGACGATGGGAAACTCCAGCCCGTTCACGCGACGGGTGGGCCACGTCTGCGGCAGCGCCTGCACCACGGCATCGAGTTCCGGTCCTTCGATGTGCCGCTCGAACACCAGCTCGCCCGTGGCGGTGTACTTGCGGAACATCGGCACGCCGGTGGTGAAGACGAAGTAGAGCGTGCCGTCGGGCGCCGCGAGCGCGATGCCCGCGTTTAGCGCTTGATGGAGCTGGCGATCCCGCTCGTAGCCGGTCGGCCGCAGGCGGCCGATCCGCCGTGTCATCGCGCCCTGCGGGGTGTACTCACTGAACAGCGACTGCCCGTCCGGCGCCTGCGCCAGGATGTTTGCGCCGATCGTGCCGAGTTCGCTGAGGCCGCTCGACAGCATGGCATCGGCGTTGAGCCGGAGCGCGTCGGACGCGGCGGGGAAGTGGCGGAAGACCGAGAGCGGTGTGCCCGTGTCGTGGAAGGTCTGCACGCGTTCGTAGTCGCCCGGGTTGTCGAGAATCACCATCGTCCGCACGCTGCTGAAGGCGAACGAGAGTGGCCGCAGGATCTCGCCGTCCGAGGGACCGATGGCGATGGCCTTGCGCACCGTGCGCTTGGCGCTGTCGATGTCGAAGACCGCCTGCGCGCGCCGGTCGAAGACGAGATACCGGCCGTCGTCCGTCTGGACGAACGCGGCCGGATCGCGAAACTGGCTGAGGATGGGCGGCGGCAGGCTGCCCACCGCCATGAGCACGTCGATGCTCGGCGGTGCGACCGCGCCGAACGCAGTGAGGGCGGCCGCGACGAGCAGGGCCGCCCGCATGGCGTCAGTAGCGCGCGGTCTCGAGGATCGCCTCGAGCACGTGCGACGAGCCGGGCAGGATCACTTCTTCGAGGTCCGGGCAGTACGCCACCGGTGTATCGAGCGCCGCCACGCGCTTCACGGGCGCGTCGAGGTACTCGAACAGATCGCTCGCCGCGCGCGCCGCCAGCTCCGCACCGAAGCCGCACGTGAGCTGATCCTCATGCGCGATGATCAGGCGGTTCGTCTTCTTCACCGACTCGGCAATGGCGTACCAGTCGAACGGCATGATCGTGCGCAGGTCGAGCACCTGCACGCTCACGCCTTCCTTTTCGGCCTGCTGCGCCGCGAGGAGCGTGCGCTGCACGAGCGCGCCCCAGGTCACGACCGTGATGTCCGTGCCGTCGCGCTTCACCGCCGCCTTGCCGAACGGAATCATGTAGTCCGCGCCCGGGTACTGGCCCTTGTTGTAGGTCTGGCGGTAGAGGTGCTTGTGCTCGAGGAACATCACCGGGTCGTCGCAGCGGATGGCGGTGCGGAGGAGACCGGCCGCGTCCTGCGCATTCGAGGGGTACGCGATGCGAATGCCCGGGCAGTGCGCGAAGATGCTCTCGCCGCTCTGGCTGTGGTACGGCGCGCCGCCGCGCAGGTAGCCGCCGATGGCCGTGCGCACGACCATCGGACACGAGAAGTTGTTCGACGAGCGGTAGCGCATCATCGACATCTCGTCGCGCAGCTGCATCATCGCCGGCCAGATGTAATCGAAGAACTGGATCTCGACGACCGGCTTCAAGCCGCGCGTGGCCATGCCGACGGCACGGCCGATGATGTTGGCTTCGGCGAGCGGCGAGTTGAACACGCGGTCGCTGCCGTAGGCGCGCTGCAGGCCGTGCGTGACCTTGAACACGCCGCCCTTGCCCGAGACCTCACCGAGGTTTTCTTCACGCGTCGCGTCCGCGACGTCTTCGCCGAACATCACGATGCGCGGCGACCGGCCCATCTCGTCCTTGAGCGTCCGGTTGATCGCGTAAACCATCGTCTCCGGCTTGCCTTCCGGCACGGCCGGCGTGTCGAACGCCGCCGACGACGGGTCGACGTCGGGGGAGTAGACGAAGTGGGTCGCGGTGCTCTTGGCCGGCTTCGGCGCCTTCAACGCGCGCTCCACCGAGTCCGCAATCTCACGATCGACGTCCGCCGCGATCGACGCGAGCTCGGCGTCGTTCACGAGGCCCATCGCCTTCATCTTCTCGGCGAGCTTCGTGATCGGGTCGCGCTTGGCTTCTTCCTGGCGCTCTGCCGGCGTCTTGTAGAGCTTCTCGTCGTCGGAGAGCGAATGGGAGTACGGCCGCACCACCTTCGCGTGCACGAGCGCCGGGCCCTTGCGCGCGCGGCAGTAGGCGACCGCTTCCTGCATGGCCGCGTAGCTCGCCTCGAGATCCGTGCCGTCGACCTTGATGACCTTGAGACCGGGGAAGCTCGCCACGACGGCCGAGATCTCGCCGCCCGGCGTCTGCACTTCCACCGGCACCGAGATCGCATAGCCGTTGTCCTCGACCATGAAGATCACCGGCAGCTTGCGCACGCACGCCGTGCTCAGCGATTCCCAGAACTCGCCTTCGCTCGTCGTGCCGTCGCCGACCGACGTGTACACGACCTCGTCGGACGCGAATGTCCGGTCGTCGCCGCGCATGCTCTCGAGCTTGTTGTAGAGCAGACCGGCTTCGGCGCAGCCCACGGCCTGAAGGCACTGCGTGCCCGTCGGGCTCGCCTGCGAGACGATGTTGAGTTTCTTGTGGCCCCAGTGCGAGGGCATCTGGCGTCCGCCGCTGTTCGGATCGTCGGCCGCGCCGACACCCGACAGAAACATCTCGTAGGCCGTCATGCCGAGCTGGAGGCACAGCGCGCGGTCGCGATAGTAGGGGTAGAACCAGTCGTGGCCGGCTTTGAGCGCCAGGCCGGCGGCCACCATGATGGCTTCGTGGCCGGCGCCGCTGATCTGGAAGAAGATCTGGCTCTGGTTCTTCAGCTGGATCTCTTTGTCATCGATCCGGCGCGACAGGAGCATCGTCCGGTAGAGCGTCTTGAGGTCCAGCGTCGGGGGCGTGGCGGTAGCCGTCGTGCGCTTCATGGATGACCGAATTATACTTCCAGACACTCGCATGCCCCGCCGCGCGCCCGTGACCCGTTGGGACGAATTGGCCCTCGAAAAAGTGACCGATATGGTGACCCGAAAGGTGATCGCCGGCGGCGCGCAAACCATGGCGCAAGTGTGGTTTAAGCGCGGTGCCCTGGTCGCGCGCCACCGCCATCCGAGCGAGCAGATGACCTACGTGCTCGATGGCGCGCTGCGCTTCGTCGTGGACGGGGAAGACCAGATCGTGCGGGCCGGCGAAGTGATCGTGATTCCGGCCGGCGCGGCGCATCAGATCGAGGCCCTCGACGATGCGCTGGTGATGGATACGTACAGTCCGGCGCGGGACGCCTGGACGTAGTCGCACGGGTGTCGCGCGGGCGGTTTAGTGAACCGTCCAGCCGCCCGGGCCGGGGCCGCGGCCACCGCCGCGCTGGCTCGGGCCCGACCGGCCGCCGTCATGCACCTGAAACTTCCGCTTCAGCCGCGCGAAGCGCCAGCGGGTAATGGCCGACTGCGCCGAGTACTTCATCCCGCGCGGGCCCTTCAAATACAGATAGCCGACGACCAGGCCGCCGAGGTGCGCGAAGTGCGCCACCGTGCCGCCGCTCGCGCCCCAGCCCGAGAAGAACGCCAGCGCGCCGAAGATCAGCACGGCGTACCGCGCCTGCACGGGGAAGACGAAGAAGAGCAGAATCTCGCGCGTCGGGAAGAGCAGGGCCCACGCCATGAGCAGGCCGTAGCACGCGCCCGAGGCGCCGATCGTGGCGCTGATGAACATCGCCTTGGCCGGTGCGATCGGCAGGAGTGACACCGCGATCACCGTCAGCGCGGCGCCAATGCCGGTGACCGCATAGAACTTCAGGAAGGCGGCCGAGCCCCAGCGCTGCTCGAGCTCGACGCCGAACATCCACACGATCAACATGTTGAACAGGATGTGGGTGATGTCGGCGTGGACGAAGGCGTACGTGGCGAGCTGCCACACATAGCCGCGCGTGAGGACGAGCTCCGGCACGAGGCCGAAGGTCACCTGCATGAACGAGGCGGCGAAGAACGACGGGAGAAAGAGCAGCACGTTCGCGACGATCAGCGCGCGGACGGCGGGCGTCACCGGGCCGGGCCCGAACTGGATCGACGTGTTGGTGGGCGCGTAGCGGCTCACGATTCGACTCTAACAGAATCGGCAGAACGGGCCGGAGGCTGACGGCGGACGGTGGGAAAAGTAAGAGGCTGCACCCCCTGCGGATGCAGCCTCTTGCCCGGAGGTTGAGATGAAGGCCGTGTCCCCGCGTCCTTCACTGAGTTAGACGCCGGCCTGTTGCGGTTGGTTGGGCGGCCGCCTATTTCGGGCTGAGGCGGGCCTTCACGGCATCGCTCAGCGCCTTGCCGTCGACCGTCAGCCCGGCCAGCTTGGCCTTGGCCGCGGCGATGACCTTGCCCATCTCCTTCGGGGAGGCCGCGCCGGTTTCGACCACCGCAGCCTCGATGGCCTGAGCGATGGCGGCGGCATCCGCGGCGGGCGGCTGGTAGCGCTCGAGGAGCGAGATCTCTGCCGTTTCCTTGTCGGCGAGGTCCATGCGGCCGCCGGCCTTGAACTGCTCGATCGAATCGCGGCGCTGCTTGATCAGCGAGCCCACCACCTGCAGCGATTCCGCATCGTCGAGTGCGCGACCCTTCTCGACTTCCTTGTTCATGAGCGCGGCTTTGAGCATGCGGAGCGTGGCCAGGCCGGCCACGTCCTTCGCTTTCATCGCGTCGCCGATGTCTTTCGTGATCTGTTCGAAGAATGTCGCCATGTCAGTGATCCTGGTCAGAGTCGCCGGCCGTGATGTGCCAGCCATCGGCTGACGCGTAGAACGCCGCATCGACGGGGACGGCGTTGATCTTGGCGACGAACTCCATGCTCGATCGCCACGGGTAGTACCCCGACTTGCGCAGCAATTTGCGGAAGCCGGCATGTGTTGCGAAGACGCGGATCTTGTCGGAGTCGGCGGCTTGCGCTTCGCGATCGACGAACCGGAGGAGCGAGAGCAGCCCGTCTTCGTCGTTCGGATGCGCGAAGAAGTCGATGAGGCGCGTGGCGCGACCGCGCGGTTCCTGCACGTGCCGGTACACCGCGTAGCCGGCCGCCTCGCCGTCGCGGAAGAGCGCGGCGATCGTGTAGCGCACGTGCGGCGCCTGAATGAAGCGCCAGTTCAGGTACTTCATGTCGCGCCGCACCGCACCGGCAAAGGCCCCGCCGGCGCGTTCCCACAAGCGCGTGAAGCTGTCGTCGAACTGACGGATCACGCGCACTTCACCCTGCAGGGGGCGGCTGCGCGCGACGAGGCGCACGAACGGATCGGCAATCGCCGACACCATGCGGTTGATCGGCACAGGCCAGTGCGGACGACGGAGCGCGCGACGGCTCATCGGCTTCACGAGACACGGCACGGGACCGTACGACGGGAAGCGCAGCTTCTTGAAGAGGCTCGACGACGACTCGGAGAGGCCGAGCCCGAGCGCGGCGCCGACGTTGTTCTGCCACGTGCGCACGAGCACTTCGCCGAGGCCCTGACGCTGCCGCTCCGGGGCCACCATCACGTCGGTGCCCCAGGCGGCGTCGAGTTCGTGCCCCTTCACCGACAGACGCACGGGGATCGTCGCGTATTGTCCGATCACCGTCTGCGCTTCACGCGCGACCCAGATGAGCGGACCCGTCGACGGAACGTTCGGGTTGCGGAGGTACTGCCACTCCCAGCGCAACCGGCTCGCTTCAGCCGCGTCCTGACCGAACACGCGGCGATACAGCAACTGCGTCGCGCGCTGATCATCGGGGCGGTAGCGGTCGATGTCGGCCATGTGGGTGACTCCTTTGAATTATAGTCAAGCGGTGACACCCGCAGTGACGATCGTGGTGCCGACCTACAACGAGCGCGACCGGCTGGCCGAACTGGTCGACGCCGTGTTCACCGCCGCCGACGCCGCCACGCTCGCCCTCGAACTCGTGATCGTGGACGACAACTCGCCGGACGGGACGGGTGTGCTGGCCGAGGAACTGGCGCGTACCCGGCCGATGAAGGTCGTGCGTCGCGCCGGCAAGCTCGGGCTCGGCACGGCGGTAGTCGCCGGCTTTGCCGTTGCCAGCGCCCCGGTCGTCGGTGTCATGGACGCGGACTTCAGCCACCCGCCGGCGCTCGTCCCGGTGCTCTTTGCCGCCATGCAGTCGACCGGCGCGGACGTCGTGATCGGGAGCCGCTACATTCCTGGCGGCTCCACGCCGGACTGGCCGTTCGGGCGTCGTTTGCTGTCGCGCGTCGGGTGTTTGCTCGCGCGCGGGATCGTCCCGATCCGCGACGCGACGTCGGGCTTCTTCATCATCCGGCGCGACGTAGCGAGTGGGGTGCAGATTCAGGCGGGCGGGTTCAAGATCTGCCTCGAACTGCTTGTGCGCGCGGCGCCGCGGCACGTCGTGGAAGTGCCGTTTCGCTTTGACGACCGTGAGCTCGGCGAAAGCAAGATGAGCACGCGTGAAGCGGCCGGCTACTTCGTGCAGTTGCGCGACTTGTATCTGCTCCGGCTCAAGCACCCGTCACGCCGGATTCGCCGGTACCAGCGCCTCAGCGTCGGCGACGTCACGCGACTGCAGCGCGCGTCCTAGCTGTGAATGCTATAGACGTTGTTCATTCGGAAGGCTCTGGAAACAATGGGGGTTCTCACACCTAACCGTTGTTGCTGGAGGTCCTCCCGAATGAAGTCCCATCGTAACGCCAAGACCAACGTGTATCAGCGCGAGTTGCTCATCGAGCGCGTCCGTCGCCAAGGCTGGACCCAACGGCAAGCCGCCGAGGCCGCCGGCGTCAGTGTGCGGACGGTCGCCAAATGGCTGACGCGCGGCGCGCAGCTGGCGGATCGACCGTCGCGGCCGCATGCGAGTCCCCGCCGGACCCCGCGGGCCCTCGTCGCGGCGATCGAGCGCTTGCGACGGACCCGCGCGACCGCCTGGCAGATCAGCGCGGCGCTCGGCGTACCGCGCTCGACCGTCACACGCGTGTTGGCGCGCCTCGGACTCAATCGCGTGGCCGCGTGCGAGCCGATGGCGCCCGTCGAGCGGTACGAGTGGGCGCACGCGGGCGACTTACTCCACATCGACAGGAAGCGGCTCGGGCGCATTGTGGGGGGCGTGGGCCATCGCATTCACGGCGATCGGCGTCGACGCACGCGCCAAGCCGGCTACGAATGGCTCCATGTCGCGATTGATGATGCGACGCGGCTCGCCTACGTCGAAGTGCTGATGGGCGAGGATGCCATCACGTGTGCCGGGTTTGTGCGACGCGCGCTCGCGTGGTACCGTCGGCGCGGCATCCGCATCCGGCGGGTGCTGACGGACAACGGCTTTGCCTACAAAGCCGCGGCGGTCGCGGCCACCTGCCGCACCTGGGCCGTCCGCCAGCGCTTCACGCGACCGTATCGACCACAGACCAACGGCAAGGCCGAGCGCTTCATCCAAACGCTCCTGCGTGAGTGGGCATATCGCTGGCCGTATGGCAGCTCCGCGCGTCGCACCACCGCGCTCCGCCCCTATCTCCGCTTCTACAACCACCAGCGTCCGCACGCGAGCTTGGGCCGTCGCTCGCCGTGGATGCGTTTCCGAGAGGCTGCTTAGCTATGAACAACCTCTTTGACATTCACACCTAGCCCCCGAACATCTGCTGCACCAGCCGGCGCGTGATGCCGGGTTTCGACAGCGCCACCCGGGCCAGTGCGCCGGCGTGGCGCATGACGTAGCGCGGACGCGCGTAGAAGCGGCGTCGCGCGCGCGACAACATCCCCATCACCGACGGCGGATCGAGCGTGCCGGTGCGCATCGCGTAGTAGTGGTATTCGAGGTGCGACCAGTTGTCGGGCTCCGCGAGCCAGCCCGACTCGCGCGCGCGGTCCCCCATCACCGTGCCCGGGTACGGCACGGCCGGGTAGAACCCCGCGAAGTCCACATCGAGCTCCGACGAAAAGGCGATCGTGCGCTCCATCGACTCGCGGGTCTCGCCCGGATAGCCGAGGATGAAGAACGCGAACGAGTAGATGCCGGCGCGTCGCAGATTCTTCACGGCGGCGTGAATCGCGTTCTGGCCGAGCTTCTTGTGCATCGCGTCGCGTGAATCCGACGACCAGGCCTCGACGCCGAACGACAGCATCCAGCAGCCCGACGCGCGCAACTTATCGACGAAGCGTGGATCCGCCAGGTTGTCGGCGCGCGCATTCGCCAGCCAGCGCACACCGAGTTGACGCGCAATCAACGTGTCGGCGAGTGTGCCGAATGTCTTCAGATTCAGCGTGACGGTGTCGCCCCAGAAGTAGAAGTACTCCACGCCGCGCTCGCGTTGCGCACGTGCCATCTCATCGACGATCTGCTGGGGCGGTCGCGAGCGGAAGACGTGGCCCTGATGGATCGGCGCCACACAGAAGTCGCACGTGTATGGGCACCCGCGCGAGGTCTCGACCAGCGCGTACGGCGCGTTGACGAGCGGCAACCGGTGATGGGCGAAGTCCACGCCCGTCCAGTCGGGGCCGCTCGCGGTGGTGAACCCGTCGAAGCGGCCGGTGCGCTGGTGCGCGACGATGCGGTCGTGCTGTCGGAAGGTGAGACTCTCGACGCGGCGCCAGTCGTCGGCCCGGTCGAGCGCAGCCAGTGCCACGGCCGCGGCTTCCGGTTCGCCGACGAACAGGCCGTCGATCTCGCGCGGTGCGCGTGCCATCGCGAGCGCGGGAGCGCTCGAGGCGTGCGGACCAAAGGCGATGGTCACGGCGCCCGTCGCGCGGGTGAGCGCAGACACGGCGTGCGCATCCGCGTCCCACGTGGGGAACGTGCTCGCAAAGATGACGAGGGTCGGCGTCCACTGATCGCGCGTGAGCGTGTCGATCAGTTGGGGGATGGTCTCGCGTGAGGCCGTGAGGTCGACGAGGCGGACATCGTGACCCGCGCGACGCAGTTCGGCGGCCAGCCACGCGAGTGTGAGCGGCGGCTTGGTCGTGCCGAGGACGTCTTCACGTTCCTGACACCGGCCCTGCCGAGTGAAGGCGACGCCGTCAACGAGCGGCGGATTGAGAAGGAGCGTGCGTGCGCCGAGCAGATGCGCCTACGTCGTCGGAGACTTGATGATCGTGCCCGGCGTGACCGGTGTGCCCGGCTTCACCGGTGGCAAAAGCACGGTGCCGGGAGTGGGGGAGGTCATCGGCGCGGTCGGCTGCGCACTGGGCTGAGGGCTTGGTGCATTCGGCTGCGGCCCCGGTTGCGCCGGCTGCGGCCCCATCCGTTGCACGGGCGGAATGTCATCGTCGGGCGACCCCTGCAGCGACACGGGTTGCGGGGCGAGCACGGTCGGCATCGTGATTACGGCCGAGGCATTCCCGCGGCTCACGGCGACAATCAGGATCTGCTCGATCTGCGACGGCCCCTGCGGACCACCCGGTCGGCGCGGCGCCGCGATGAATCCCGACGCGCTCCGCAGCACGGATTGCAGGACCACCGCTTCCGGCATGTTGTGAAATTCGAAGGTCACCGGTCCGCCGATCATCTTCTCGGCGTTGATGACTTTGCTGCCGCCCTTGCGCGCCCACTCGTTCATGATCTCGGGCACGGTGACGTTCTGCGCCACGAGCGTGACGCGACCGTTGTTGAAGGAGATGTCGAGGGCGCGGGCAGCCGGCGAGGTCTGGGCCTGAGCTCCGGCAGGCGCCAGAGCTGTGGCCAAGGCAAGGACCACAGGAGCCAGATACCGCATGCCCTGAGTATAAACCCGGGCGCCTCGCTCAGCGCGGGGCGATCGCGGTGAGGGCCTCGGCCACCAGATCCACATGGGCCTCGGGGAGCGCGGGGTGAAGAGGCAGCGAAAACACCTCATCCGACACGCGCGCGGCGATCGGGCACTCGGCCGGGTGTGTCGAGGCCAGCGCGGCCTGCCGCGGCAAGGCCACCGGGTAGTGGATCAGCGTGTCGATGCCGCGCGCGGTGAGCGCTTCGCGGATCGCCTCGCGCGAGGGCGAGAGCACCGGAAACAGGTGATACACGTGCCCCGGATCGCAGGCCGGAGGCACCGTGATGGCGCTCGTGGCGAGGCGTTCCCGGTACCGCGCGGCGAGCCGGCGTCGCGCGGCGGTCCAGCCGGCGAGGCGCGGCAAGCGCGCGCGGAGAATCGCGGCCTGCATCTCGTCGAGCCGGGTGTTGAGTCCGAATTCCGCGTGGTGGTACCGATCCGTCTGGCCGCCGTTGCGCAAGCGCTTGATGCGCGCCGCGAGTGCTGCGTCATTGGTCACGACCGCGCCGCCGTCGCCGAGCGCGCCGAGGTTCTTCGTCGGATAGAAGCTGTAGGCGCCGCCGGCGCCCCACGTGCCCACCGGCCGGCCTTCGCACGTGGCGCCATGCGCCTGACACGCATCTTCGACGAGCGCAAGATTGTGGCGGGCGCAGATGGCCTGGAACGCGGACAGATCGGCCGGCTGACCGTAGAGATGCACCGGCATGATCGCCTTCGTGCGCGGCGTGATCGCGGCTTCGGCGGCGCGCGGGTCGAGTGTGAGACGCGCCGGGTTCAGATCGGCAAAGACCGGCCGCGCGCCCGCCATCATGATCGCGAGCGCGGAGTATGCCGCCGATACCGGCGCGGTGATCACTTCGTCGCCGGGCCCGATCCCGAGAGCCCGCAGCAGGAGCGCGATCGCATCCGTGCCCGTGCCGACCCCCACGGCGTACTGGCCGCCCATCGCGGCCGCGAACTCGTCTTCGAACGCCGCGAGTTCAGGTCCGAGAATGAACCAGCCGCGATCGATGACCCGCTGAATGGCAGCCTGCACGTCGGGCGCGTCTGCGCCCGGACGCAAATCCATGAAGGGAACCGTGGCCGTCGCGCTCATGCCTGCTCCAGATACTGTGCGCGATGCGCGCGGTAGTACGCGAGCGTGCGGTGGAGGCCGTCACGCAGGGACGTGCGCCGCTCCCAGCCGGTGGCCGCGATGAATTTGGTCGAGTCCGAGTAGAACGAGCCGATGTCGATGCGTCGTTTCTCTTCCGGCCATTCGATGAACTGCATCTGGCCCGCGCCGGCTTCCTCGATGAGCATGGCCACCAGATCCTTGTGACTCACCGGCTCGGCGCCGCCGACGTTGAACACGCCGCCGTTCACGGCATCCGTGGCGCCCGCGCGCAGAAATGCATCGGCCGCGTCATCCACGAACACGAAATCGCGCAACTGCGAGCCGTCGCCGTAGATCTGAATCGTCTGGCCGTCGAGGGCGAGGCGGACGAACCAGCCGATGAAGCCCTGGCGGTTATGCCGGATGAGCTGGCGCGGTCCAAAGATGTTGGTGAGACGGAGCGAGCACGCGCGCACGCCGAAGACGTTGTTGTACACGATGTGGTACTGCTCGCCGGCGGCCTTGTTGATGCCGTTGATGTCGGTCGGCTGCACCAGATGTGACTCGTCCACCGGCAACCGGTCGGGCTTGCCGTAGATCTGACGCGTGCCCGCGTAGATCACCTTCGCGTCCGGGTTGTGCTGCCGGCACGCTTCGAGCATCGTGAGCTGGCTCTCGCAATTGATCTCGAGATCCGTGTGCGGATCGCGCATCGAGTCGATGTGACTGACCTGGCCCGCGAGGTTGAAGATCACATCCCGCCCGCGCACGAGATAGCTCATCGTGGAGGCCTGGCGCACATCGGCGATGTTGACGGTGACCTTCGACTCGATGCCGTGGATGTTGAACAGGTTGCCGCCGTAGTCGGGGATGAGCGAATCGACGAGCAGGACGTCCGCACCGAGCGCGACGAGCTGATGGGCGAGATTCGACCCGATGAAGCCCAGACCGCCCGTGATCATCACCCGGCGGTTGCGATAAAAGTCCCGATAGTCCTGCGTCACGGCTGCTGGCACACGCAACGCTAACGCGCCCCCGCGCCCTCGTCAAATCTCGGGCTGAACCACTCGAACGACTTTCGCTTTGTATTCACTCTCGAAAGAGGGGCGAAACTTCGACGTAAGTTCTTGTTTTATCGAACTTTGCCATTGACTGGGTAGGGGGCCGGTCCTAACATCGTCGTGGACTTTTCTGGATAAAAGTGGAGCATCAACGTGCTGCGCGGTAATTATCCCGCCAAGATCGATGACAAGGGGCGCCTCAAGCTCCCCGCGTCGTTCCGCGCGCTCGTGCAGGACACCCACGGCACCGGTCTGTTCGTGACCAGTGTGACGGGCGAGTCCGTCCGCATTTACCCGATGCCCGTGTGGCAGGCCCTCGAACAGCGACTCGCCAAGATGCCAAGTACGCATCCGGCCCGACTGAAGTTTCTCGCCCGCGTCAGCTACTACGGCCAGGCCATGGATTTCGACACGCAAGGGCGCGTGATGATTCCGTGGCAGCTGCGCACGGTCGCCGCGATGTCGGGTGATGTCGACGTGCTCGGGCAGATCGACTACCTCGACGTCTGGAACCACGACCGCTTCGTGCACAAGATGGCGGCCGAACCCTTCACGGATGACGACGCGAAGGCGCTGTCGGAGTTCGGCATCTGATGGCGACGCCCGTCCACGCCCCCGTGATGCCGAGCGAGGTGCTCTCGCTCCTCGCGCCGCAGCCGAGCGGCGTCTATGTGGATTGCACGCTGGGTCTCGGCGGTCACACCGAGATGCTGCTCGAGGCCGGCGCCGGCAAGGTGATCGGCCTCGATCGCGATCCGGCGGCGCTCGCGCATGCGCGCGCGCGGCTCGCGACCTACGCGGCGCGCGTGGAATTCGTGCACGCGGACTTTCGTGAACTCCCGGCGGTGTTGGCCGAGCGGCACATCGACGGCATCGATGGCGCGCTCGCCGATCTCGGCGTGTCATCGATGCAGCTCGACGACGCCACGCGCGGCTTCAGCTTCAAGCAGGACGGTCCGCTCGACATGCGCATGAACACGGCCGCGGGCGAGACGCTCGCCGAACGGCTCGCGCAGGTCGATGAGGGCACGCTCGCCGACGTCATTTATCAGTACGGCGAAGAGCGCCACGCGCGGCGCATCGCGCGGGCGATCGTGGCTGCGCGCGGGCAGAAGGCGTTCGAGCGCACCGGAGAACTCGCGACCGTCGTTCGGCGCGCAGCCGGCGGCGGCACCTGGCAGCGGATCGATCCGGCCACGCGCACGTTTCAGGCGCTGCGCATCTGGATCAACGGCGAACTCGACGGACTGGACGCGTTCCTGCGCTCCACCGTCGCGGCGCTCCACACGGGGGGCCGTCTCGTCGTCATTGCGTTTCACTCGCTGGAAGACCGGATCGTCAAACACACCTTCAAGGCTCTGGCGCGCCCGGATGACGGCGCCGCGCCGATGGGCCGCGTGCTCACGCCGAAGCCGCTCGAGCCGACCGATGCCGAGCGGGAGGCCAATCCACGGTCACGCAGCGCCAAGGTTCGGGCGATGGAGAAGGTGGCATGAGTCACATCGACGTCGAATACGCCATCAAGAAGGATGTGCGGAACAACCCCATCGTGCGCGAGGTCGACACGCGCCAGCGGGCGGAGTTCCTCCAGACGGCCGGCGTGTGGGCGCTCATCGTCTTCATGGCGCTCTTTGCCGCCTGGCAGCATTTCGAGCGGTGGAGTCACAACTTCACGATTGAACAGCTCACGCATGAGCGCGCGGAAGAGGAAGCGATCAACCGCCGTCTGCGCCTGCTGATCGAGACGCTGACCGCACCGGAACGCATCGAGCGCATCGCGACGCAGGATCTGCACATGGTCGTGCCGCCGACGGCGAGCACGGTCGTGGTGGAGCGGCGCCGGACGACGACGGTGGACAAGGCGGTCGTGGCCAGCGCGAGTCCGCTGCCTGGAGGTGGTCGATGACGCGCGATCCATTGGGCGCCTTCGCTCGCCTGCTGCCGAAGACGCCGCGTGCCGCGCTCACGGTGCTCACGCCGGCCGATCGGCCGGGCGCGAGTTTTGAAGAGACGTGGCGCGCGAATCTGAAGCGGCGCGTCATCGTCGTGATCGGCGCCCTCGCGGTCTGGGGCCTTGCCGTCGAGGCACGGTTCGTGAATCTGCAGGTCATGCAGCACGACTTCCTGCTCGAACAGGCCGAACTGCGTCAGCGGCGCCAGCTCGTGGACCGCGCGAAGCGCGGCGAGATCGTCGATCGCAACGGCCAGATCCTCGCGTACTCGGTGGATGCCGACACGGTGATCGCCGTGCCGACGGAAATCAAGGACGCCGAAGCCGCCACGGCGTCACTCTGTGCGGCGTTCGGCGACTGCACGCCGGCGGAGCGGAAAGAACTGCTCGAGAAGTTGTCGTCGAAGCGCGCCTTCGCGTATGTGCGTCGGCAGATCGCGCCGGATGCGGCGGCGCGCGTGGCCAAGCTCAAACTGGCCGGCATCGGTCTGCGCTCCGAGACGAAGCGCTTCTATCCGAAGAAGGAACTCGCGTCGCACGTGCTCGGGTTCGTGAGCCTCGACAACGTCGGGCTCGGCGGTGTCGAGGCGGCGTTCAATTCGCGCATCACGGGCGTGGACGGGCAGTCGCTCGTGCAGGTCGACGCGCGCGGCCGCACGGTGCAGAGCTTGGTGGAGCAGCCGTCGCAGCCGGGCGAGACGATCGAGCTCACGATCGACCAGTACGTGCAGCACATCGCCGAGCGTGAATTGAAGGCCGGCGTCGAGAAGTTCAACGCCAAGGGCGGCACGGCCATCGTGGTGGATCCGCAGAACGGCGAGATCCTGGCCGAGGCGAGCTACCCGAACTTCAATCCGAACTTCCCGCAGGAAGTGACGAGCGAAGATGCGCGCAAGAACCGGGCGATCCAGGACACGTACGAGCCCGGCTCGACGTTCAAGATCGTCACCGCCTCAGCGGCATTCGAGAACGGCCTCTTCAAGATCGACGACATTGTCGACTGCAACCCGGGCGTCCTGACGATCCCGGGTCGCAAGCCCATCACGGAAGCGAAGGGCCATAACTACGGCGCGATCTCGTTCGAGGACGTCATTGTCCATTCGAGCAACGTCGGTGCGATCAAGATCGGTTTCAGGGTCGGCGGTGAGCGGCTCGAGGACTACGCCCGCCGGTTCGGCTTTGGCCAGAAAGTGAATCGCGAGCTGAACGGCGAGAGCCGTGGCTACGTGGCGCCGCTGCGCGATCTGAACGAGAGCTCGCTCGCCTCGATGTCCATGGGCTATGAGGTCAACGTGACGCCGATGCAGATGGTGTCGGCGGTCGGCGCCGTGGCGAACGGCGGCACGTTGTATCAGCCGCACCTGGTGCGCGCGAAGATCTCCAACGGTGTGCGCACGCCGAACGTGCAGAAGGTGCTCAGCCAGGCGATCAAGCCGGAGACGGCGGCGACGGTCACCGAGATCATGGAGCAGGTCGTCGCGCGAGGGACGGGCGGACTGGCCAAGGTCGATGGGTATCAGGTCGCCGGCAAGACCGGCACGGCCGCGAAGGTCATTGGTGGTCACTATTCGATGACCGACTACAACGTGTCGTTCGTCGGGTTCGTGCCGTCCCGCAATCCGCGCCTGGCGATCATCGTCGTGGTCGACACACCGCGTAACGGCAATCCGTACGGCGGCAGTGTGGCCGCTCCGATCTGGCACAACATCGCCGAAGGCGCGCTGCGCCAACTGGGCGTGCCGCGGTCCATCAACCCGGTGCCGCCCGTGCTCATCACGGCGCCGGCGTTGGCGATGAACGCGCCCGTGGTGAATGCGCCCGTGCAGGCGGTGCTGAGCAACACGAGCGGTGAAGAACTCGTGCCGAACGTGCAAGGGTTGAGCGCACGGGATGCGCTGCGCGTGCTGGGGCGCGCCGGCCTCGTGCCGCGCGTCTCGGGCGACGGCGTCGTCGTCGCGCAGCAGCCGCTCGCGGGCGCGCCGCTCGAACGCGGCGGCGTCATTGCGCTGCAACTCAAACGCATTGTGGTGCCCACTGGCGCCGGAGCGTCGAGATGACGTTGGCCGACCTCGTGCGTGACGCCCGCATGCTCGCCCCTGAGGCGAGCGCGGTGGTCGCGCGCCTGGGCGCAGGCGCCGTGCCGGTCACCGGCGTGGCGCACGATTCACGGGCCGCTGGCACGGGCACGGTGTTCGTCGCGGTGCGCGGACAGAAGGCGGATGGCGCCGCGTTTGCGGCGCAGGCGATGGCGAAGGGCGCCGTGGCGATCATTGCCGAGACGCCGGCGCCGGACGGCGTGACGATTCCCTGGCTGCTCACGGCCGACGCGCGGCTCGCGCTCGCAGAAGTGGCGTCGATCGTCTACGGCCGGCCGAGCGAGCATCTCGATCTGATCGGTGTCACGGGCACCAACGGCAAGACCACGTCGACCTATCTGTTGGCCGCGATCTTCGATGCGGCGGGCAAGCCCTGCGGGCGCATGGGCACGGTATCGGTGAAGGTCGCCGGCGTCGAGCGCGATGCCTCCCACACCACGCCGGAAGCGTCGGAACTGCAGCGCCTGCTGCGTGAAGCGGTGGATGGCGGGGATGCGGCGTGCGCCATGGAAGTGTCGTCGCATGCGCTTGTGCTGCAGCGCGCCGCCTACCTGAAGTTCCGGGCGGCGCTCTTCACGAACCTCACGCGCGACCACCTCGATTTCCACGGTGACATGCAGCAGTACTTCGAGGCCAAAAAGCGCCTCTTCACAATGCTGCCGACAAATGCACCGGCCATCGTGAACGTGGACGACCCGCGCGGCGCCGAGTTGGCGCGCACGCTGCCGACCGTCGTGACGTACGGCATCGACAAGCCGGCCGACATTCGTCCGGTCGACGTGCAGGCGTCGCTCGAAGGGCTCGCGTTCGGGGTGGAGACGCCGCATGGCCGCCTCGCCGTGCGCTCGCCGCTCGTGGGGCGGCCGAACGTCTACAACATCCTCGGCGCCATTGGCGTGGCGGACGCCCTGGGGCTGCCGCACGGTGCCATCGAAGCCGGACTCGCGCGCCTTGACGGCGTGCCCGGTCGCTTCCAGATGGTCTCCGGCCGCACCGACGACGTCCGCGTTGTCGTGGACTACGCGCACACGGACGATGCGCTGAAGAATTTGCTCGAGACGGCGCGTCCGCTCTGCAGCGGCCGGCTGATCACGGTCTTCGGCTGCGGCGGCGACCGCGATACGACGAAGCGACCGCTCATGGGCGCGGTGGCGGCGCGGCTCAGCGATCTCGTCGTCGTGACGAGCGACAACCCGCGGTCGGAAGATCCGGCGCGGATCATGGACGACATCAAGCGCGGTCTCGCGCCGGCGCGTGATCCGGGCGCGCCCTCGCGCGCGACGACCCCGTACATCGCGATTGCCGATCGCCGCCTCGCGATCGAACACGCCATCAAACAGGCCAAGGCCGGCGACCTCGTGCTCGTCGCGGGCAAAGGGCACGAGAAGTATCAGGTCATCGGCGACCGCACGCTGCCGTTCGATGACGTGGACGTGGCGCGCGCGGCCTTGCAGCGTAGAACAGCGAGCCAGGTGTGATGGTCGACACTACGGCCTCGCTGGTGACCTTGAGCGCCGGCTTCGTGGCCGACGCGGTCGGCGGTCGTCTCGTCTCGGGCGATCGCGCGCGTGTGTTCGCGGCCGTGTCGACCGACAGCCGCGCGTTGACCGATCCGGCGGTGTGCGCCGGCACGCTGTTCATTGCCTTGGTGGGCCCCCACTTCGATGGTCATGCATTTGTGGGCGATCTTGTGCAAAACCGGATCGGGGGCCTGCTCGTCGCCAATCCTGTATCGGCTCCGGACACGACAGTCATTATCCAGGTCGACGACACCCTGCTCGCGCTGCAGCGCCTGGCCCGCGCCGTGCGCCGCGCGAGCGGCTCGCGTGTCGTGGCGATCACCGGCAGTGCCGGTAAAACCACCACGAAAGAATTGACCGCGGCGCTGCTCGGCGCGCGGTATCGCGTGTTCCGCAATCAGGGCAACTTGAACAACCACATCGGGTTGCCCTTGTCGCTGCTCGAGCTCCGAACGGGCCCGGACATTGCAGTGGTGGAACTCGGGATGAATCACGCGGGAGAGATCCGCACGCTCGTCGGCATTGCGGAGCCCGACGTGCGGCTGTGGACGAACGTGGGTGATGCGCACATCGGTCACTTCGGCTCGCGCGAGAAGATCGCCGACGCGAAGGCCGAGATCCTCGAAGGCGCGACGCTTTCGAGCGTACTCGTGGCCAATGCGGATGATCCGCTCATCGCCACGCGCATCTGCGACTTCCCGGGACGCGTGATTCGCTTCGGCGAATCGCCGCGCGCCGACGTGCGCGCCATCGATATCGCCGATCACGGTTTTGACGGCACGGCGGCCACGATTGTGATCGCCGGCGAATCGCAGCGCATCACGCTCCCGCTGCCGGGCCGCGCGAATCTCTGGAATGCGCTCGCGGCCATGGCCGTGGCCGCCGAAGCGGGCGTGTCCATGTCCGCGATGGTGGAGCGGCTCGCTGCCGCGGGGGCGGTCGCGCGCCGCGGCGAAGTGACGACGCTCGCTAATGGCGTGCGCCTCGTTGACGACTCCTACAATGCCAGCCCGGCGGCGACGATGCGCACGCTCGAGACGCTGGCGGCCACGCCTGCCTCGCGGCGCATTGCGGTGCTCGGTGAAATGCGCGAGCTTGGCGATCTGGCGCTCGCGCTGCATCGGTCGTGCGGTGAGGCGGCGGCGCGTGCCGGCGTCGACGTGCTCGTGGCGATCGGCGGCCCGGCCGCCGATGGCCTCGTCGAAGGCGCGCGCGCGGCCGGCATGGCCGACGACCGGATCCATCGCTTTGCCGAGAGCGCCGCCGCGGCCGATGCGATCTCAGGACTCGTGCAGGCGGGCGATCTCGTGCTCGTGAAGGCATCGCGCGGCACGCGCGCCGATCTCGTGGCGGATCGCCTGAAGGGGAGGGCCTGATGCTCTTCCATCTCCTCGATCCGCTCTCCGGCAAGCTGTCGTTGCTGAACCTGGTGCACTACATCACGTTCCGCACGGCTGCCGCGAGCATCACGGCCTTTCTGATCAGCATCCTCGCCGGGCCGTGGTTCATTCGCCGGTTGCGCGCGTTCCAGATCGGTCAGGTGGTGCGCACCGACGGTCCGGAGACGCACCTCTCGAAGGCGGGCACGCCGACGATGGGCGGCCTCTTGATCCTGGCGGCGGTGTTCATTCCGACGCTGCTGTGGGCGAACCTCAAGAATCCGGACATCTGGATCGCTGTGTTGTCGACCGCCGGATTTGGCGCGATCGGCTTTGCGGACGACTACCTGAAGGTGGCGCGCAAGAACACGTACGGCCTCTTTGCGCGCTACAAGATGGCCGCGCAGTGCGCGATCGGTCTCGCGGTCGGCATCGCGGTGATCGTGCTGTCGAAGCAAAATCCGCCGCTCTACAACACGCGCCTGCTCTTCCCGTTCTTCAAGGACTGGATTCCGG
>CAYFLU010000044.1:0-21012 GCA_964343975.1 uncultured Solibacteraceae bacterium | reverse complement strand
CGGTCGCGAAGGGCGTCGCGTTCGTCCTGGTGTTCATGTCGATGTGGTCGTTCGGTGTCGCGATCGAGCGCTACTACACGTTCTCTCAGGCGCGCAAGCAGTCGAAGCTCTACGCGCCGCAGGTGGCCAAGCACCTGAAGGAAGGCCGTCTGAAGGACGCGCTCGCCGTGTCGCAGTCGAAGACCTATCAGTACAGCCACCTCGCCAAGGTCGTGCTCGCGGGCTTGCAGGAATATCAGTTCCAGCATGATGCCGGCGGCGCGTTGACCCGCGATGACTTGGTTGACACCGTCCGTCGCGCCATCCAGCGTGCGACCGCGATGACCTCGAACGACCTCAAGAAGGGCATCCCGGCGCTGGCGACCATCGGCTCGACCGCTCCGTTCGTCGGTCTGCTCGGCACCGTCGTCGGCGTTATCAACGCCTTCACCGGTATCGCGGCCACGGGTTCGGGCGGCCTCGGCGCCGTGTCGGCCGGTATCGCAGAAGCGCTCGTCGAGACCGCGCTCGGTCTCGTCGTCGCGATCCCTGCGGTGTGGATCTACAACTACTTCACGGGTCGTCTCGAGTACTTCAACGTCGAGATGGACAACTCTTCGTCGGAACTCGTCGACTACTTCATCAAGAAGACCGCTGCCTAGGAAAACCCTGGAGTGGAGACCGGTGCCGATGGGCACCGGCCTCTGCTCCGCGTAACCGAAAGGAGTTTCTCCCATGGCAATGGATGTTGGCGGCGCTAAAGGCGGCGTCAAATCAGAGATCAACGTCACGCCGCTTGTCGACGTCATGCTGGTGCTTCTCATCATCATGATGGTCATCGCCCCGATGCTCCAGCAGGGCGTGGCCGTCGAGTTGCCGCAGGCGGCCAACTCGACAGACAAGCCGGATACGTCGGATCAGACGGTCGTGAACATCGACCGCCAGGGTGAGCTGTATGTGAACAGCCTCCCGGCCCGCGAATCCGAAGTGATCGACAAGGTGAAGAACGCGCTCGAGGGGAAGAAGGAACACATCGTCTACCTCAAGGGTGACAAGGAAGCGCAGTACGGCCAGATCATGAAGATGATGGACGCCCTGCGTGCCGCGCAGATCGAAAGCGTGGCCCTGATCACCGAGCGCCCGAACGCCGGGAAGGGGAAGTAAGCCATGTCCGCACACAAGCACCACGGTGCTGAGAAAGTCGTCCACGCCAAGAAGGCCGAGGCGTCGGCGGACATGAACGTCACCCCGCTCATCGACGTGCTCCTCGTGCTGCTGGTCATCTTCATGGCCACGCTGCCGTTGACGCAGAAGGGCGAGGACATCAACCTCCCGCTCGAGTCGTCAACCCCGTCGAAGGCGGTCGACTCGTCCCAGATCGTCGTGGAATACACGGCCGATCACCGCCTGAGTGTGAACCACCAGGAACTCGCGATGGCCGATCTGGAGGGCAAGCTGCGCGAGACGTTTGAAACGCGTCGCGAGAAGACGCTCTTCATCATCGGTGCCCCGACGGTCCGCTACGGCGAGATCGTCGCCATCATCGACGCGGCCACCGGCGCCGGCGTGACGAAGGTCGGTATCGTCACGGAAGGCATGCGCAACTCGAAGTAAGTTCGTTCGGTTCACTACACACACCACACGGGCGCGACCGGACCTCCGGTCGCGCCCGTTCTGTTTTCAGGGCACCTGATGCCCCAGCGCCGGACTCCCGGCATCCCTCGCAGGCCGAGAGTGCCCCCGGGGGCGACCCATGACTGGGGCCGGGCCAGCGGCCAGCCGCCGCGTTGAGTCGGCGCTTTGGGTGACGCCGGCCGTGAGCTGGGCGTGCTCTGAGACTGCGCTGCCTGCGGCCTAGCGAGCGTAAGCAGGGGCTGCGCGGTCGTCTCCGCTGCCGTCGCGTGGACGCGCCTGTGGACGCCGGCAGGGGGCGGAGGCGACGTCGACGGAGACAGCGACGGAGACGGCGACGGCGACGGCCAACGCACTGGGCCGTCAGGTCCTGTCGAGGCGCCTGCGCACGGTGGGCCGAGGCTTCGAGGGCCAGCCGACCGCGGGACGTGGAGCCGTACAAAGAGAACGGGCGGGGCAACCAGTGGCTGCCCCGCCCGTATTAATGCGCCCGAAGGAGAGCTATTCGCCCTTCTTCTTGTCCTTGGCGGCGTCCTTCGCGTCCTTGGCATCCGTGCCGGCGTTTGCACGCTTCTGGATGTCCATGGCCTGATTGCGGAGCTTGTCCGCTTCATCGATCAGCCGCTTCTGCGTGGCGGGGTCCTTTTCGACCGTCGCCTGCTGCCGGAGCAGGATGTTCTTGTAGATCATCGCTTCGGCGTAGTTCGGATTGAGGCTGAGCGCCTTATCCTCGGCCTCGATGCCCTTCATGATGTAGTTCTTCTTCTGGGGCGCTGCGAGGCGGGCATCCTTCTGGACCTTGTCCTGATAGAAGGTGGCCATGTAGTGGTAGGCCTCGGGGTTGTTCGGCTCGTATTTGGTGCGCTCGATCAACGCCGTCATGGTCTCGTCGAAGCGACCCTGCCGGTTGTAGAAGCCGGCGATGGCGGTGTAGACGCCCGGCTCGTTCGGCTTGGCCTGCACCGACTTCTTGAACTGCTCTTCGGCTTCGTCGTAGCGGCCCTGATCTTCGTAGAGCTTGCCGAGGGCCTGGAAGTTGACTGGGTCGTTGGGCGACAGTTCCGTCAGCTTCTTGGCGATCGGTTCCGCCTTGGAGAAGTCGTCAAGCTTGTCCGGGCCGTAGGCGCCGATGATGTACTCATAGGAGTACCGCTTGAACTTGTCGTTGGCCTCCTGGACCTTCGGGTCCGGGGAGCTGGTGGCCGACAGCTTGTCGATGGCCAGCTGGTAGTTCTGGACGGCCTTCTTCAAGAAGTCGTCGTTGGCCGCCTCGCCCTTGTGTGAGGGCTTGAACTGCTGGTCCAGACTGTTGGCCAGGTAGAAGTAGACGATGCCCTGGTCGCCGTTGTAATTGATCGACTCCTGGAACATCTGAGCGGCCTTGGCAAAGTCGCTCTTCTTGTAAGCCTCCGTGCCGTCCTTGAAGGCTTTCACTGACCGGAGATTGTTGATCGAGTAGCGGCCGCAGCCGGCCACGGAGCCCAGGCCCACAGTGAGGCCGAGAGCGAGGATGGAGCTGCGGACGATGACAGAACGGAAGTGCATGAGCGTATTTCCCTCCAGAGAGGTGTCGAAAACCGGCGCCAGTCTATCATCTTAGACACCGACCGCAATGATCCGGTTCGAAGACCTTATCGAGAAAGTCAAAGCCGCGAATCCCGACGCGGATACGGAGATTTTGCGCCGGGCCTATGTGTTCTCGGCTTATGAGCACAAAGGCCAGGTGCGCCGCTCCGGCGAGCCCTACCTTGTCCACCCGCTGGAAGTGGCCGACATGCTGGCCGATATGCGCCTGGACCCTGTCGCGGTGGCCGCCGGCCTCCTGCACGACATCGTCGAGGACACCCCGAACACGATCGAGAAGATTCGGGACCTGTTCGGGGAGCAGGTGGCCCACGTGGTCGAGGGGGTGACCAAGCTGAGCGCCCTCCAGTTCTCCTCGAGTGAGGAGCGCCAGGCCGAGAGTTTCCGCAAGATGTTGCTGGCGATGGTGGATGACATCCGGGTCATCCTCGTCAAGCTGGCCGACCGGCTCCACAACATGCGGACGCTCCAGCACCTGTCGGAAGACCGGCGGATCCGGATCGCCCAGGAGACCCGGGAGATCTACGCGCCGATTGCCCACCGGCTGGGCATGAGCAAGATCAAGAACGAGCTGGAGGAGCTGGCGTTCCGGCACCTGGAGCCGCAGGCGTATCAGGGCCTGCGGCAGCAGGTCGAGGAAAAGCGGGTGGCGACCGAGGGGTTGATCGAGGATCTGCGTTTGCGGATCGCCGCCACGATGTCGGCGGCGCATATCCGCGTGGTCTCGATCGACGGCCGGACGAAGCGTTTGTTCTCGATCTACCAGAAGCTGAAGCGCCAGCGCATCACGCTCGACCAGGTCTACGACTACATCGCGATGCGCATCATCACCGAGAGCGTGCCGGGCTGCTATGCCGCGCTCGGGATCATCCATCAGACGTGGTCCCCGGTGCCCGGCCGTTTCAAGGACTTCATCGCGATGCCGCGGCCGAACGGCTATCAGTCGCTGCACACATCGGTGGTGAGTGAGCGGGGCGTGCCGTTCGAGGTGCAGATCCGCACCGAAGAAATGCACCACGTGGCCGAGGAAGGCATCGCGGCCCACTGGAAGTACAAGGAAGGCCGCGTGGGGGCCGAGCGCGACGAACAGTATTTCGCGTGGCTGCGGCAGTTGCTCGAAGTGCAGCAGGAAGTGCGTGATCCGCACGAGTTCCTGCAGAACCTCCGCATCGAGCTCTATCCGGAAGATGTCTACATCTTCACGCCCAAGGGCGAGGTGCGCAGCCTGCCGGCCGGCGCGACGCCGCTCGACTTCGCCTACAGCGTGCACACGGACGTCGGTCACCAGTGCGTGGGCGCACGGGTGAACGGACGGATGGTGCCGCTGCGCTCGAAGCTGAGCAACGGCGACATCGTCGAGATCGTGACGCAGCCCGGCCACACGCCGAGTCGCGACTGGTTGACGTTTGTCACCACGTCGCGCGCGCGCAACAAGATCAAGCACTTCATCCACACACAGGAGAAAGTGCGTGCGATCGATCTCGGCCGGAAGCTCTTCGAGAAGGACGTGCGCCGGTTCGGCGTCGAGAAGAGCCGGGTGACGCCCGAGGAGCTGACGCGTGTGGGCGGTGAATACGGCACACCGCGGCCCGAGGACCTGTACGCCGCGATCGGGTACGGCAAACTCGCGCCGCGCGCGGTGCTCGCGCGGCTGGTCGGGCAGGAATCCCTCCGCGAGCCGGCCAAGGACGGCGCGATCGCCAGTGTGGTCAAGCGGGTGCTCGGGACGGGCGAGCAGAAGATCAAGGTGCACGGCATCGATGACGTGATGGTGTTCCTCGCGCGCTGCTGTAATCCGATCCGCGGCGAGAAGATCGTCGGCTACATCACGCGCGGCAAGGGCGTGAGCGTGCATGCGGCCACGTGTCCGAACGTCCTGAACCTGCTGTACGCCCCCGAGCGGAAGATCGACGTCGAGTGGGATTCGCGCGTGGAGACCGGCGCCTACACGGTGCGGCTGAAGATCAGCGTCGAGGATCGCAAAGGCATTCTGGCCGAGCTCAGCTCGCGCATTGCCGAAGTGAACACCAACATCCGCGACATCGAAGCGACGACCGACGCGGCGCATCGCGGATTGATCCGCATGACGGTGGAGATCAGCGACGTCAATCACCTGCAGCAGGTGATGCGTGCGATCAAGAAGATCGACGGCGTGTTGGACGTGGAACGTGCCGCCCGGTAAGGGCCGGCGGGCTTACTTGAGGTAGGCGACGAGATCGATCTCGACCCGGACATCACGCGGGAGCCGCGCCGCCTGGATCGTGGCGCGCGCCGGGGCTGGAGCCGGGAAGTAGGTACCGTAGATCTCGTTCATGGCGCCGAACTCCGCCATGTCGGCGAGATAGACGTTGGTCTTGACGACCTTGTCGAAGCCGATCCCGGCCGCCTCGAGCACGGCAGCCAGATTCTTGAACACCTGATGGGTCTGCTCGACGATGCCGCCGGTCACCAGCTGACCCGTCGTCGGATCGAGCGGAATCTGCCCCGAGGCAAAGAGAAAATCTCCCGCCGTGATGGCCTGACTATACGGGCCAATGGCGGCGGGGGCCTTCGGGGTGCTGATGGCAGCGCGGGCGGACACGGCTGGCTTATGCCGCCTTGACGACCTTGTTCGAACGGATGCAGCGGGTGCACACGCGGACGCGCTTGACGGCGCCGTTGATGACCGCCTTCACGCGCTGGAGGTTGACTTCGAAACGCCGCGCGCGGACATTGTGCGCGTGGCTGATGACGCGGCCGTAGGCCGGGGTCTTGCCGCAGATCTCGCAGTTCTTCGCCATGATCGGATTCCAAACTCTCTAGACCGGGCCCGAACGGCCCGGAAAAACACCCTAGTATACCAACAGAACGCTCAGAACACGCCGTCAGAACGCTCAACGCACAAGTTCCGAACCGAAGCCCCATCCCGGATCGTCTAAGCCTGCAAGCCACCGAACAGCACCCCGAGGACTGGGGCAGATTTACCCGATGGCCTGGGCGGAAGGGACACTTTTGACCACCCTTTTGACCCAACCAAAGCTTTACAGGCCGAGTCTAAGCTGGTATGATTTGGCACTTTTATTGCTTAGCCATAAGCCGACAGTAGTGGTAAGGAAGCGGACGGCTGGAAGGAAAGTTAGGAAAACGACATGAGCACCCGCACAAAGAAGGCGCAGGCCCCCCGAGGGCGTTACGACGAACTGAAGGACATCCTTGAAGGCCGCCGCCGCGAGTTGATGGCGGAGGTCCGCGAGAAGATGCGGGACGTTCGCACCGAGAATTCGGAAGAGGCGAAGGGCGTGTTGGACGCGGCGGAAACGTCGGAAGCCGACATCCAGGACGACATCGAGTTCGCCCTCATCCAGATGAAGACCGAGACCCTCAAGAAGATCGAAGACGCGCTCAAGCGCCTCGACGAGGGCACCTACGGCAACTGCTTCGAATGCGGCGACGAGATCTCCGAACGCCGTCTGCGCGCGCTCCCGTTCGCGGTGCGCTGCAAGGACTGCGAAGAAGCCCGCGAAGTGGCCGTGCAGCGTGAGCGTCAGCTCGCGCAGCGTCGTTCGGCCGCCGGCTTCATGCTCGATCTGAACTAGTTCGTATTCGCAGGGACGGTGGGTCTTCGGCCCACCGGACTCTTCATTCCCACAGGCTCCGTACCATGTGCGGAGCCTGTTCCTTTTGTGACATGCTTCGCGGGGCATCCCGATGAGCGACGAGCGCACGTTTACTGTTCCCGCCGAGCTGGCCATCCTGCCGCTGCGGGATACGGTGCTCTTTCCCAATTCCTTCATGCCGCTCGCCGTGGCCCGCGCGAGCTCCGTGAAATTGATCGACGACGCGATCGCGTCGAACACGCCGGTCGGCGTGTTCGCTCAGCTGGATCCGACGGTCGAAGAGCCCACTCCCGCGGATCTGCACCCGACCGGCACGCTGACGCACATCCACAAGATGTTCAAACTGCCGGACGGCAGCCTGCGCTTGATCGTGCAGGGCTTGGCGCGCGTGCGCATCGAGCAGGCCGTGTCGTCCGAGCCGTACCTGCGCGCCGCGGTGTCGGAGGCGATGCCGGTGGATGCGACGGCGGACGCGGTCGAAGTCGACGCCCTGCAGCGCAACGTCCGCACGACGTTTCAGCAAGTCGTGCAGCTGTCGCCGGTGCTGTCCGATGACCTGACCGGGCTCGCGTCGAACATCACCGACGCCGGTCGCCTCGCCGACTTCATCGCGTCGAGCCTCAGTACGCTGGCCACGCCCGTCAAGCAGGAGATCCTCAATACGCTCGACGTCAAGGAGCGGCTCGAGCATCTGCATCGACTGCTGATCAAGGAGTTGGAAGTTCTCGAGATCGGCTCCAAGATCCAGTCGCAGGTGCAGTCGGAGGTCGGCCGCAATCAGCGCGAGTACTTCCTCCGCGAGCAGCTGAAGGCGATCCAGAAGGAACTCGGCGACGACGACGAAGACACGCGCGAGCTCGATGAACTGCGCGAGAAGATCGACGCGGCCGGGATGCCGGACGACGTCAAGAAAGAAGCGCTCCGCGAGCTCGATCGGCTCGTGCGCATGCCGCCGGCGGCGGCCGAATACACCGTTTCGCGGACGTACATCGATTGGCTCGTGACAGTGCCGTGGGTGAAGCGGAGCGAGGAGACGATCGATCTCGTCCGCACGCAGCAGGTGCTCGACGCCGAGCACTCGGGACTCGACAAAGCCAAGGACCGCATCCTCGAATACCTCGCGGTGCGGAAGTTGAACCCCGGTGTGAAGGGGCCGATCCTCTGCTTCGTCGGCCCCCCGGGCGTCGGCAAGACCTCACTCGCGCGTTCAATTGCCACGTCGCTCGGTCGCGAGTTCGTGCGCGTGTCGCTCGGCGGTATGCGCGACGAGGCCGAGATCCGCGGCCATCGCCGCACCTATGTCGGTGCGCTGCCGGGGCAGATCATCCAGGGCTTGCGCCGCGCGGGTACGCGCAATCCGGTGTTCATCCTCGACGAGATCGACAAACTCGGCTCAGATTTCCGCGGCGACCCGGCATCGGCGCTCCTCGAAGTGCTGGATCCTGAGCAGAATCACACGTTCCGCGATCACTATCTCGACGTGCCGTTCGACTTGTCGGAGGTGCTGTTCATCACCACCGCCAACGTCCTCGATACGCTGCCGCCCGCGCTGCGCGATCGCATGGAAGTGCTCGAGCTGGCCGGCTACACCGAAGAAGAGAAGCTGCGGATTGCGAAGGAACACCTGATTGCGAAGCAGGTCCGCAATCACGGTCTGACGACCGAAGCGCTCGAGTTCAGCGACGACGCACTGTCGGCGGTCATTCGCGGCTACACGCGCGAGGCGGGTGTGCGTAATCTCGAGCGTGAGCTCGGCGCCATTTGCCGCAAGATCGCGCGCCGTCATGCCGAAGGGCAGGGCGCGCCGCTCGTCGTGACGCCGCAAGTCGTCACGGATCTGCTGGGAGCCCCGAGCCATCTCGACGAAGACGTGTCGGACCGCACCCGCCAGCCAGGTGTGGCGATTGGTCTGGCGTGGACGCCGGCCGGTGGCGACGTGCTGTTTGTCGAAGCGTCACGGATGCCGGGCAATGGCCAGCTCACGCTCACCGGGCAGCTCGGTGACGTGATGAAGGAATCGGCGCGGGCCGCCTTGTCGTGGATTCGCGCGCACGCGGCCGACTACGGGATCGATCCGCGGTTCTTCGGGGAATCCGAGATCCACCTGCACGTGCCGTCTGGCGCCATTCCCAAAGACGGCCCCTCGGCGGGCATCACGATGGTGGTGGCGTTGACGTCGGCGCTGTCGGGGCGCCCCGTGCGCGGTGACATCGCGATGACCGGCGAAATCACGCTGTCAGGGCGTGTGCTGCCGATCGGTGGCGTGAAGGAAAAGGTGCTGGCGGCTCGCCGCCACGGCATTCACCACGTGATTCTGCCGCGACAGAACGAGAAGCACGTGATCGAAGACCTGACCGACGACGTGCGTCGCGGCCTGACCGTGCACTACGTTTCGGAAATGGACGAAGTGCTGGCGCTGGCGTTGACGCCGACGAGCGCGAGTCCGAACACCGTCTTCATGTCGCGCACCTGACCTGACGCGATCAGCGCGGCGGCCTCGGCCAGCGTGAAGACGCGTGGCTCGATCTGCTCATCTTCGTCGGCGTGCGCGTGGCCGCTGGGGGGCTGCAGATCCTCGCAGCGATAGAACGTCATCAGCTCATCGCAGAACCCCGGCGTCGGATACCACGCGCCGAGCCGCGTCACGCGGCCGGGGCGCAGATTGATCTCCTCTTCGCATTCCCGGCGCGCGCCATCTTCCAGCGCTTCATTCGGATCGAGCGTGCCGGCCGGCAATTCCCAGATCCAGTCGCTGATGACGTGACGATACTGGCGGATCAGCACCACCTCGGTCGGGGACGGCTGCGGAATCAGCACGACGGAGCCGCGGTGGCGGATGATCTCCATCGCGGTCACCGGCTTGCCGGGCAGCTGAATTTCTTCGCGTTCGAGGCGGAGCACGCGCCCGGTGTAGAGCGTGGCGCGGGAGAGCACGGCGGGGCGGACGTCACTCATCGGACGGGCTCGCTTTCTGAAAGGGATCGCGCAAGGCGGCCAACAACGTGGTCAGGTCGTCCGGCAGCGGCGCTTCGAAGGCGAGACGCTGATGCGTGCGCGGATGGAGCAGCGACAACCGCCACGCGTGCAGGAACGGCCGCGTCAGCTTCAAGACCGCGCGCAAGTGCACCGGCGGATGGCGCCGGATGCCGCCGTAGGTGTCGTCACCGACGACCGGATGTCCGGCCTCGCTGAGATGGACGCGAATCTGATGCGTGCGTCCCGTGCCGATGCGGACGGTGGCCAGCGAGACGCCGCGCAGCGGCTCGACGCCGACGATGGTCGTCAGCGCGGATCGGGTGTGCCGGCCGCGCGTGGACATCTTCATGCGATGGCGAGGATCTCGACCGATGGCCTTGTCCATGGTCTGGCCCGGGGCCATGGCGCCCCACACAAGGGCCAGATAGTCCTTGATGACGGTGCGGTCCTGGAATTGCGCGGAGATCGCGCGATGGGCCGCATCGTTGCGCGCGATCACGATCAGGCCCGAGGTGCCTTTGTCGAGGCGATGCACGATGCCCGGGCGATCGGTGCCGCCGGCTGCGCTCAGTCCGCCGATGTGATGGAGCAGCGCGTTGACCAGGGTGCCGCCGTGGTGTCCCGCGGCCGGATGCACGACCATCCCGGCCGGCTTGTTCACCACGACGAGGTCGTCGTCGGCGTACACGATGCCGATCGGCAGATCCTCCGGCTCGGGCGTGGCGGGCGGCGGCTCGGGAATGGCGACGTGCACGTGCGCGCCCGCGCGGACTTTGCGTCCCGACTTGGTTTCCGCCGCCGCATCGACCGTGACGTGTCCGTCACGGATCAGCCGCTGGATCTGCGACCGTGAGAGGTCCGCGAACGCGCGCGCCAGAACCTGGTCGAGACGCGCGTCGTCGTCGCGCTCGGCGACGATCAGTTCGCGCGCGTCCGCAGTCGCCACAGCATGAAGAGGCTGATCGGCAAGATCGCGATCGACACGACCTGTGACGTCGACAGGACGTTGAACATCACGCCGCGCGCATCGTCACCGCGATAGAACTCGATGATGAAGCGTGAGATCGCGTAGAGCAGGAGATACGACCAGAAGGTGCGCCCGGCGTAGGGCTTGCCGCGACGCTCGGTGGCGAGCAGGACGCCGAGGATGATCAGTTCCGCGCCGGCGTCGTAGAGCTGCGTCGGGTGGAGTGGAATGCCGAGCGGCGTGCCCACGTTGATGGCGGCCGCGGCGTCCTTGAACGTCACAGCCCACGCCACGTTCGTCGGACGGCCGTAGCAGCAGCCGGCCATGAGACAGCCGATGCGGCCGATCACGTGGCCGAGCGCGATGCCGGGCGCCATGAGGTCCCCCGTGGCCCAGACCGGCAACTTGTAGCGCCGCACGAGGGCGAGCCCGACGAGCACGGCGGCGATCAGGCCGCCGTAGAACACGCCACCGGCGCGGGCGAGCGACAACAGCTCCCGCGGGTTCTGGCGGAAGTAGTTGAAGTCGACGACCACGAGCATCAGCTTGGCGCCGACGAGCGCCGCGATGATGAGGTAGATGCCGAAGTCCATGATGCGCGCGGCGTCGAGCCCCGCGCGGCGGGCCCGCACCACGGCGAGCTGGAGACCGGCCAGATACGCTGCGGCCAGCAACACGCCATACGAGTAGACCGGCCAGTTACCGAGATTGAACAGAACGGGATGCATGTCGGCTCCCTACCAACAAGTCATAGAACACGAAGACTGCGCCGATCGTGATCGCCGCGTCCGCCACATTGAATGCCCAGAAGTGCCAGCCGCGCCAATAGGCGTCGACGAAGTCGACCACGTAGCCCAGGCGCACGCGGTCGATCAGATTCCCGAGCGCACCGCCGAGGATGAGCATGAGCCCGCGACGGGCCCACTGCTCGTGCGCCTGCAATTGCCGCGCGTAGAGCGCGATGCCCGTGAGCGCCACGAGCGCGAGCGCGGTGGTGAGCACGCCCTTGTAGGGCAGCGACGACTCATTGAGAAACCCGTAGGCGAGGCCGGTGTTGCGCACGTGCGTCACGTCGAGCAGCCCGCGGATGAGCGGGGCGCTGTCGTAGAGCGGCACGGTGCGGACCACGGCCAGCTTCACGAGCTGGTCGAGCACGATGACGGCCGCGATCCCGGCGACGAATCGCCCGGTCGCCGGCGGCGCGGGTGCCGCCACAGCCACGGGCTCAGCCACGAATGGCCTCGTCGCAGCGCAGGCACAGGCCCGCGCGATCGCCGTCCTTCACCGTGTCGGCCACGAAGCGCCAGCAGCGCGGGCACTTCTCGCCCTCGGCGTGACGAACGTCGACGGCCCAAAACGCATCGCCAGTCGCTTCCGGGCCACGATCTGCTTCGTGGATATTGACCTCGGAAACAATCAATAACTGCGGCAACTCTTGGTGGTGACGTCGAAGCAGCGCTGCCCGATCGCCGCTCGCCAGAATTGAAACTGACGCAGCGAGCGAAGATCCGATTACCTTCTCGGCTCGTTTTCCCTCAAGTTCGCGCAAGACCACGGATCGCGTCTGGAGTAGCTGCTCCCAGTCGGCCTCGAGCGCATCATCGATGAAGCGCGTCGTGTCCGCAGGGAAGTCGGCGGTGTGGACCGACGTGCCCTGCGCACCCGGAAGGTGCCGCCACACTTCGTCGGACGTGAAGACGAGAATCGGCGCAATCAGTCGCGCGAGCCCGTCGGCGATCAGATACATCGCGGTTTGCGCCGAACGACGGCCGTGCGACTTCGCGCCGTAGGTGTAGACGCGGTCCTTGGTCACGTCGAGGTAGAACGCGCTCAAGTCCACCGTCATGAACTGATTGACGGCCTGGAAGATCGCCTGGAAGTCGTAGCGGTCGTAGGCGGGCAGCGCCTTGGCGACCACGCGCGCGTACTTCGAGAGGATGAACCGGTCGACCGCGTCGAGTTCCGCCAGCGGCACGAGGTCGGTGCCCGGCGTGAAGTCGTACAAGTTCGACAGCAGGTAGCGGAAGGTGTTGCGGATCTTCCGGTAGGCCTCGATCGTGCGATCGAGGATTTCCTTCCCGATCCGCACTTCTTCCTGGTAGTTCACCATCGAGACCCACAGGCGGAGGATCTCCGCGCCGCTGGCCTTGATGACCGTCTGCGGCTGCACGGTGTTGCCGAGCGACTTCGACATCTTGCGTCCGTGATCGTCGACGACAAACCCGTGGGTGAGGACCTGTTTGTACGGGGCGTGATCCCGGGTGCCGACGCCGACGAGCAGCGACGACTGGAACCAGCCGCGATACTGGTCCGTGCCCTCGAGGTAGAGATCCGACGGCCAGGTGAGTTCGGGGCGCACCGACAGCACGGCGAGCGAACTCGAGCCCGAGTCGAACCACACATCGAGGATGTTGTGCTCTGCGTCGAAGTCGGTGCCGCCGCATTTGCAGGTGAACCCGGCCGGCACGAAGTCCTGCACCGGGCGGTCGTACCACGCGTCAGCGCTGTCGGTTTCGAAGATCTTCGCCGCGTGCTCGATCAATGCCGGCGTGAGTGACGACTCGCCGCACGCCTTGCAGGCGAGCGCCGGAATCGGCACGCCCCACGCGCGCTGGCGCGAGATGCACCAGTCGGGGCGGGTGGCAAACATGCCCGTCATCCGCTCGCGTCCCCAGGCCGGTACCCAATCGACGCGGCCCGCTTCCTGCGTGGCGTTGTCGCGCATGCCGTCCATCGAGATGAACCACTGCGACGTCGCGAGGAAGATCACCGGCTGATGGCAGCGCCAGCAGTGCGGGTAGGAGTGTTCGAACTTCGAGGCATGCCACAGACGGCCGGCGTCGGCGAGTGCCTGCTGCACGACCGGGTTCGCTTCGAACACCTTCATGCCGGCGACGATGCCGACATCGGGCAGGAAGCGGCCGTCGGTGCCGATCGGCGCGTAGATGTCGAGACCGTACTTCACGCCGGTGCGATAGTCGTCCGCGCCATGGCCGGGCGCGGTGTGCACCGCGCCCGTGCCGGTTTCAAGCGTCACGTAGTCGGCGAGCACGCCGAGCGAGTCGCGCTCATAGAGCGGATGCCTGAACACGACGCGGTCGAGCACCTCGCCCTTGAACGTGGCGAGCTTGGCGCCGAGCGTCTTTCCGGTCTTGTCTGCGACTGTCGTCGCGAGTTGTTCCGCGAGAATCACGGCGCGGCCGTCGACGTCGAAGGCCGCGTAGTCGAACTCCGGATGGAATGCGACCGCGAGGTTCGCCGGGATCGTCCACGGGGTCGTCGTCCAGATGACCACGGACACGTCGCGCCCCTTGAGCGCCGGCACGCGCGACACGAGCGTGCCGTTGTCGTGCGACGACAAGGGGAACTCCACGTAGATCGACGGCGACGTATGCGTGTCGTATTCGACTTCCGCTTCGGCCAGCGCGGTGCGGTCGCGCAAGCACCAGTACACCGGCTTCTTGCCCTTGTAGACGAGTCCGCGATCGACGAAACCGCCGAGCGCTCGCACGATCGCGGCCTGGTACTTGTAGGCCATCGTGAGGTACGGATCCGACCAGTCGCCCGTGATGCCGAGGCGCTTGAAGCCCTCGCGCTGCAGGCCGACGAACCGCTCGGCGTACTTGCGGCAGGCCCGGCGGAAGTCGCCCTTCGACGCGTCCTTGGCGGCGGCGCCGAGCTCCTTCTCGACATTCAGTTCAATGGGCAGCCCATGGCAGTCCCAGCCCGGCACATACGGCGCATCAAACCCGGCCATCGTCTTCGACTTCACGACGATGTCCTTCAGGATCTTGTTGAGCGCGGTGCCGATGTGGATCTCGCCGTTCGCGTACGGCGGTCCATCGTGCAGGACGAACCGGGGGGCGCCCTCGCGGCGCGCGCGAATCTGCCCGTAGAGGTCCTCGGCATCCCACCGGGCGAGCGTCTGCGGCTCGGCCGTCGGGAGATTGGCCTTCATCGGGAAATCCGTGCGGGGCAGATTGAGGGTGTCTTTCCAGTCCGTCATGATGGGGTACTCCTGCCATTTTATAATTGCCACGGTGTCCCGCACGGCCGCCGTCTTCTTTGATGTCGATTTCACGCTGATCCACCCCGGACCGCGGTTTCAGGCGACCGGGTATGTGGAGACCTGCGCCCGGTACGGCCTCACGGTCGATGCGGAGCGCTTCGACCACGCCGTGGCCGGGGCGGCCACGGTGCTCGAGGCGGCCGGCACGGCCTTCGATCCCCAGGTGTTCATCGACTACACCGCCCGCATCATCGAATTGATGGGGGGCGATGCCGCCCGCGCGGCCGCGCCGGCCCGTGAGATCTACGACGAGTGGGCCTCGCACGACCACTTCTTCCTGTATGACGACGTGGCGGAGACGTTGCGGGCGTTGCGCGACCGATCGATCGAGATCGGAC
Organism: uncultured Solibacteraceae bacterium; assembly: GCA_964343975.1. GTDB lineage: Bacteria > Acidobacteriota > Vicinamibacteria > Vicinamibacterales > SCN-69-37 > SCUN01. The sequence goes on along the minus strand of CAYFLU010000044.1, from coordinate 5,871 downwards.
TGATCTCGAACGGGCATCGGAGTCTGACGTCGTTCCAGAGCCACTTCGAGCTCGAGGGGCTGATCTCCGTCACGGTGTCGTCGCTCGACCATGGCTTCATGAAGCCGGCGGCCAGCATCTTCCGCGCGGCGCTCGAGGCCATGTGCGTGCCCGCGGCCGCCGCAGTGATGGTGGGCGACAGCTATACGCACGACGTGGCCGGCGCTGAACAGGTCGGGATGCGCGGCATCCTGCTCGCGCGCGACCCGCGCCGCGTGCCGGCCGCCGTGACGGCGCCCGTGATCGGTTCGCTCCGGGATTTGCCCGCGTTGCTCTGACGCGCGGCAGACTACAATTTCGACATGCCCGTGTCCCTGACTCCACGAGAGCGCGCGAAGCTGAAGGCGCGCGCGCATGCGCTCGAACCCGTCGTGCAACTCGGCCAGCATGGCCTGACGGATCGCGTGGTGGCGGAAGTGGATCGCGCGCTCACGGCGCACGAGCTGATCAAAGTGAAGGTCGTGGGCGATGATCGCGACGAACGGCACGAGGTCGGCGAGGCCCTCGCGGGCCGCACGGATGCCGCGGTCGTGCAGCGCGTCGGGAAAGTGCTCGTGCTCTGGCGTCCGCGCCCCGACGAGCCGGATGCCGACGACGAAGACTAGCGCCGGGCGTCAGCCCGGAGGCCACGCGAGCCCCCGGCCCGCGAGCAGGTGCAGATGAATGTGGAACACCGTCTGCCCGGCGTCCTTGTTGCAATTCATCACCGTTCGAAATCCTGACGCGTCGTAGCCGTGCGCCTTGGCGATGGCTGCAGCGGTCCGCGCCATCGTCCCAACAAGGGCGTCGTCTGCCGGCGTCAGATCATTCAATGTCGCGATGTGCTTGCGCGGCACCACGAGCACGTGGAGTGGGGCCTGCGGGGTGATGTCCTTGAAGGCGACGACCTGGTCGTCCTCGTGGACTTTCGTTGACGGGATGTCGCCCGCGATGATTTTGCAGAAGAGGCAGGACATGCCTCGCATGATATCCGCGCTACACGCGGTTGGCGACGGCGACGCGCGGAATGCCCTGCAGGTCCGACAGAATCGACTGCAGCCGGAGGGCGGGCTGACACGCGATCAGCTGCTTGATGTGGTCGGCCTGGCCGAATCCGAACTCCATGATGAGCGCGCCGCCGTGCACGAGGTAGTCGGGCGCCATTGAAATGAGCGGACGAATGCAGTCGAGGCCGTCCGTGCCGCCGAAGAGCGCCATCGACGGCTCGTGCGCCCCCACTTCCGGCGCGAGGGTCGGACGGTCGCGTTCGGGCACATATGGCGGATTCGACACGATGAGCTCGACCGCGTTCACGAGACCGCCGAAGTACGCGCCGCGCCGGAATGACACGCGCTCGGCCACGGCGTGACGTCGCGCATTGGCCTGAGCCACGAGCAGCGCGTCGGCCGAGATGTCCGTCGCAATGACTTCGGCATGCGGCAACTCGGCGGCGAGGGTGACGGCGATGCAGCCGGATCCTGTACCGATGTCGATGATACGGAGCGTCGGATGCGCCACGGATTGCGCGATGGCCGCGTCGATGATGAGTTCGGTTTCCGGGCGCGGGATCAGCACGGCCGGTGTGACGGTGAACGGGCGCCAGTAGAACTCACGCTCGCCGGTGATGTACGCCACCGGCTCCCGCGCCGCGCGGCGCGCAATCGCCGCGGCGAAGGCCTCGGCGAATCCGGCCGGCGCCTCGTCGCGTTGATGGGCGAGCCAATCTTCGAGCGTCCAGCCGAGGAGGTGGCGCGCGAGCACGCTCGCGTCCTGCCGCGCCTCGGTGTGGGGGAGTCCGGCCGCTTCCAGACGGGTGACCGCCTCGGCCACGATCGCGACAATGGTCGTCGGCGCGTCGGGGCGGTCCGGGGTCGTCATTGGGCCGCCGAGGTATCGGTCGCCATGCGCAGGCGTTCGGCCTGCTCGTGCGACCGCATCTGTTCGATCAGCTCCGTCATGTCGCCTTCGAGCACGCTCGTGAGCTGGTGGATCGTGAAATTGATCCGGTGGTCGGTGATGCGGTTTTCCTTGAAGTTGTAGGTGCGGATCTTCTCGGAGCGATCCCCCGAGCCCACCTGACCGCGGCGTTCCTTCGCGATCGCGTCCTGCTGCTTCTGCAGTTCCGCTTCGTAGAGGCGGGTGCGCAGCACCTTCATCGCCTTCGCGCGGTTCTTGATCTGCGACTTCTCGTCCTGCTGCGACACGACGATGCCGGTGGGGATGTGGGTGATGCGCACGGCCGAGTAGGTCGTATTCACGCTCTGCCCTCCGGGGCCGCTCGAGCAGAACGTGTCGATGCGGATGTCCTTCGGGTCGATCTGGACGTCGACTTCTTCGGCTTCCGGGAGCACCGCCACTGTCGCGGTGGAGGTGTGAATCCGGCCGGCGGCTTCGGTCGTGGGCACGCGCTGAACGCGATGTACTCCGCTTTCATGCTTCAGCCAGCCGTACGCGCCCGACCCGTCGACCGAGACGATCGCTTCCTTCATGCCACCCGTGCCGGTTTCACTGACCGAGATCACTTCCCATTTCCAGCCGCGACGCTCGGTGAAGCGCTGATACATGCGGTAGAGGTCGCCGGCGAAGAGCGCGGCTTCGTCGCCACCGGTGCCGGCGCGGATTTCCACCATGACGCTCTTCTCGTCGTTCGGATCCTTCGGGATGAGCAGATACTGCAGCTCGCCGAAGAGCGTCTCGAGCTTCGGCTCGAGCGAGGCGATTTCGTCGGCGGCCATGGCTTCCAGATCGGCGTCACCGGATGCAGCGAGTTCCTTCGCGTCGGCGAGCTGTTTCTCGGCGGCCTGATACTCCGCAAACTTGTCGACGAGCGGCTGGATTTCGGCGAGCGCCTTCGAGTGTTTCCGGTACGTCGGCGGATCGGCCTGGATGGTGGCGTCGCTCACGAGGGCCATCAACTGGTCGTAGCGGACGGCGACCGATTTCAGTTTGTCGAGAACCTGCGGTGTCATCGAAGTCTCAGCCTCCGGAGACGGGCGGCAGGAAGGCCACCTCATCGCCGTCTTGTACCTGGGTGCGCGTCTTCGCGTAGGTCGCGTTGACCGCGCACGACACGCTCGACGCGAACGGCGCCAGCGCCGGGTGGCGCGTCACGAGCGCCGTCCACACATCCGCGACCGTCGCCGTCGCCGGCACGTCGCACGTGAGCTCGCTTTCGCCGGCCCGATCGCGCAACTGCGCGAACAACTTCACGCGGACGTGCATGCCCGTGCCTTGGCCGTCGCCCGTGCGGCGGCGTCCGCGGGGTCGGCGATCGCGCCTTCCACCCACGCCGTGTCGCCGCCCTCGAAGTACTCGTGCTTCCAGATCGGCGCGATCTGCTTCACGCGCTCGATGGCGTACCGGCACACTTCGAACGACGGGGCCCGGTGCGCGCTGCCGGCGGCAATCACGATGCTGGCCTCGCCGATCTCGAGCCGGCCCGTCCGATGATGCATGCCGAGCACGACGCCCGGCCACGTCTCTGCGGCTTCGGCCGCGATCTGTTCGAACGTCTTCAGGGCCAGTGCCGTGTACGCCTCGTATTCGAGATACCGCACGGCGCGTCCCTGATGCGTGGCGCGCACGAGTCCGGCGAACACCGTGACCGCGCCGCACCCCTCGCCGTGTGCTGCCGCGCGGCTCACATCCGCCGCGAGCCCGTCGACCGAGAGCACGGCCGGCGTGATGGCAAACAAGGGCATCTGGGCAGTCTAGCAAACAAGGCGGACACGGCCTCGCGTAAAGCCACGTCAGCCGATGCCGAGTGGGCCGTGCCCGTGACCGAGGCCCGGCGCGCGTTCGATGGCGCGCCGCACGTAGGCTTTGGCGCCGCGGATCGCGGTCCGGAGGTCATCACCGAGGGCGAGGCGCGCGGCGGTGGCGGCGGCAAATGTGCAGCCCGTGCCATGGGTATGGGGCGTGTTGATGCGGACCGCCGAGAGTTCCTCGATCCCGTTCGCATCAGCGATGACGTCAATCGCCAGCGGCTCTCGCTCGAGATGGCCGCCCTTGATCACGACCGCACGCACGCCACGCGCGAGCAGTGCCCGGGCCGCCGCGTGCATGTCGGCCAACGATGCGATCCGCTGCCCGGTCAGGACTTCCGCCTCCGGCACATTCGGCGTGATCACGGTGGCCAGCGGCAGGAGCTCGTCGCGCAATGCGGCGACGGCCTCCGGCTGGAGCAGCGCGTCGCCGCCCTTGGCCACCATCACAGGATCGAGCACCACCGGTCCGAGCGCGCGCGCCCGGATGGCGTCGGCGACGGCCCTGATGATCTCGCTGGTAGCGAGCATGCCGATCTTCGTCGCCGCGAGCGAGAAGTCATCGGCGACCGCATCGATCTGTGCCCGGATGATGGCGACGGGCAGCGTCTCCACGGCGCGCACGCCGGTCGTGTTCTGCGCGGTGATCGCGGTGATGGCCGAGGTGCCAAAGACGCCGTGCGCGTGAAAGGTCCGCAGGTCGGCCTGGATGCCCGCGCCGCCCCCCGAGTCGCTCCCGGCAATTGTCAGAGCGGTTTGCATTTAGCTAGAATGCCAGCAAATGTCCAGCCGCGTCATCTCCGGTACCCTCGTCACCCGCTTCACCACGGCTTCGTCCTACGCGCCCGCGTTGCGGATGGCGTCGGTGGCGTTCGGCGTCGCGCTGACCGCGGCCGCCGCGCAGTTCACGATGCCGGTGCCGTTCACCGCCGTGCCCTTCGCGCTCACGCCGATGGCCGTGCTCCTCACCGGTGCGCTGCTCGGTTCGCGCCTCGGTTTGGCGGCGCAGGTGGCGTATCTGGCGGCGGGCATGCTGGGCGCACAGGTCTTCGCGCCGTCCGCGATTCTGCCTCCGGGCGCGGCGCGCCTGCTCGGGCCGACCGGCGGCTTCCTCATGGTCTATCCGCTTGCGGCCTTCGTGACCGGCTGGTTGGCTGAGCGTGGCTGGGATCGCCGCTATCTCTCGTCGGCGCTCGCGATGGTGGCGGGCCTGGCGGTCATCTACACCGGCGGGGCGCTGTGGCACATGGCCACGGTGACGCACTCGTTCGGCGCGACCCTCGCGACCAGCGTGCTGCCGTTTGCGCCTTTCGATGTCGCGAAGATCGTGATCGTGGCGGCCATCCTCCCGCAGGCGTGGCGCCTCCTCGGCGGACGCGCCGAGTAACGACCTACTTCACATACCCCAAGCTGCGCATCCGCTCGATCATTTCCTGATCGAGTGGTTGCCCACTTGTGCGCCGCGGCGCGAGGTGCCGCGCGCCGTACGTGTCGATGAATCGCGTGGGGTGCGCGGCGGTGAACGCGGGCGCAAGCAGCGGCTCTGCCACCGGTTGCGCCAGATCTTTGGCGACGGGCACGCCCAACAAATACAGCGCCGTTGCCGCCACCGATTCGGCCGTCGTCGACACCGTGGCGCCGCGCCGCGCCGGCACGCCCGCGAGTGCGAGCAGGCCGGATCCCGGTGTGGTCACGCGGCCCGGCTGCAGGACGAGCATCACCGTCCGATCCGTGCGCGGAAGTGCGTCGAGCAGGCCATCGAGAAACACGTAGTAGCGTTCGATCGCCTGCACGCGCGCCGCAACGGCGGATGGCGCGGTGGCGGTCGTTCCCGTCAGCAACGCGTGCTGCGCGATGTCGAGGCCGGGCAGATACAGCACCTGCAGATCGACATTCGACAGCGCGCGCTCCTGCGCCAGGTCCACGATCGTCGCATCGAGCGACGCGGACCGGCTGACGATGGCCGCGACATCGGCCGGCATGTCCGCGGCGGCCGACTGCGCCACTGTGCCGACGCGTGCACGCCGCGCGGCCCAGGTCTCTTCGAGCGATTGGTAGAGTGCGGCCGGCGCGATTTCGCCGTCGAGCG
>CAYFLU010000043.1:18061-21018 GCA_964343975.1 uncultured Solibacteraceae bacterium | reverse complement strand
ACGCGCGGGTCGGCGCGTCGCAATTCGAGCACCGCCTCGAGCGTGCCGTCGGTACTCGAGTTATTGACGAAGACGATGCTCCAGTCGACATTGCCGAGCCCTTCGAGCGTCTTGCGAGCGCGCTCGTAGAAGTACGGCACATTCTGCTTTTCGTTGTAGGACGGACAGATGACGTTGAGTTTCATGCGCTGGCAGCCGTCTCCGTCGGCCATTCCACCATTCGCCGCGCGCGGGCGCGCCGCACGCGTGACACGAGCGACAACACGACCCGGCCGACCGGATTGAGCAGCAGTGTCGCCGAGACCGGATAAAACGCGGACAGTCCAATGCCGCGCATCTGGCGCAAGACGCTCACGTACCCCTGAGCCAACGGGTACGCGCCGTGCGCGATCGCGGAGAGTGCGGCGATGTAAAAGCGGCTGCCCTGCGCCTGCGCGGCTGCCTGCACGAGCGCCGCACGATTCGCCACGAGCGCCGGATCGACCTGCTGAGCCAACGCGATGCCCTCGTCGAAAATCGACATGAACTCGTCGTACCACCACTGTGGGTTGAGCGATCCGGTCACCGACGCATCGTGGACACGGCGCTCGAGAAGCGGCTCGGCCAGGTACGCCACGTCGGCCAGCAAGGCAAACTTGAGCCACATCAGGAAGTCCGCGCAGATGTGGCGCCCCTCGAATGGCCCCGCCGCGAGATACGTCGATCGCCGCCCCATCACCGACGAGCAGACCACGTTGTGCCCCTGGAGAAAGCGGATGAATTCCTGCTTCCCGGGCAGCAGACGGGTCGTCGCATACGCGCGCTCGGTGCGCTGCCGTGTGCCCGCCTCGTCCGTCTCGTAAATCGCGCAATGCACCATCCCGGCAGACGGATGGGCGTCCAGCATCGCGGCTTCCTTCTCCAGGAAGGTCGGCAGATATTCGTCGTCGTCGTGCGCGATGCACACGTACTCGCCGCGGGCCAGTTCCAGCAACCGGTTCATGTTCCCGAAGGGACCGAGATTGGCCTCGTGACGCACGTAGCGAATCCGAGGGTCGGCAAAGGTCGCGACCACCTCCGCCGTGTTGTCCGTCGAGCAGTTGTCGCCGATCACGATCTCGAAGTCCTGCAGGGTCTGACCGAGTATCGTGGGCAGGAACGCGTTGAGCAGTGCGGCCCGGTTATACGTCGGGACGCACACGGAGACTTTGGGAGTGCGTTCAGGACTGGCTGTTGTCATGGGTTTGACCCTGCCACCATGCGATCGCATCGGCGAGGCCCCGATCGAGATCGAATCTCGGCGTGAAGCCCAGTTCCTGATGCAAGCGCGTGGCGTCGCCGAGCACGTGCATGGGCTCACTGCTCCGGTACGGAAAGGCCCCAAGGTGAATGAGTTCCGGCCGCCCCATCATCCGACCAAGACGCGTGGCAATCTCGGCGACGGTGACCGGAGCGCCGGAGGCGATGTTGACCGCTCCGCGCGCATCGCTGGCCGCCACGGTCCAGATCCCGGCAGCGATGTCTTCCACATGCACGTAATCGCGGATCTGCATCCCGGGTGTGAGTGCGGCAGGCTGCCCGCGCAGGAGTGACCGGATGATGTGCGGCACGAGCCCCCCGGCCGGTTCGCCGGAACCGTACGTGTAGAAGATCCGCGCCACGGCCACGCTGACCGTCGTCTCTGCGCTGAAGGCTTGGCCAATCTCGAACAGCGCCTTCTTGCACGTGCCGTAGACCTCACGCGGTTTCAGCGGCGTCGTTTCGCACAGCCGGCCGTCCGAGAGATCGTACTCGTAGCACGTGCCAGCGGAGACGAAACGGCCGCAGCCGATGGCCGGCATCGCGCGCAGCAGTCCGAGACTCGCGCCGAGTGACGCCAGATTGTCTTCCGCGCTCCCCTTCCACCCCTGCCAAGCGAGGTGGATGCAAATCTCCGGACGCCGAGCCGCGAGCTGGGGCAACATCGGATCCAGACGTGCGAGGTCGCCTTCCACCACGGTCACCCGCGGCAACACGTCCGCGATGCGACCACGGTCGTCCTGCGGCCGCAGGATCACGGTCACTTCGTGCCCGGCCGACACCAACTGTCGCGTCACATGCGCGCCGATGAAACCGGCGGCTCCGGTGAGCAGCACGCGACGGCGAGCCGCGGATGTCACGCCCAAACCTTCCAGGGCGCGTTGCCGCTGTCCCACAGCTCATTGAGGAGCTTGTACTCGCGATAGGTGTCCATCGCGTAGAAGAAGCCCGGGTGACGGTACGCCATCAACTGGCCGTCACGCGCCAGATTCTTCAATGGATCCTGTTCGAGCACGCACGACGCATCTGACGACAGATAGTCGAAGACGCCGGGCTCGAACACGAAGAATCCCACATTGACCCAGCCTTCGAGCTGCGGCTTCTCATCGAAGCCCTGAACGGCGCCGGCGGCATCGAGCTGCAGCACACCAAACCGCGAAATCGGACGCACCGTCGTGACGGTCGCCAACTTGCCGTGCCGCTTGTGGAACGCCATCACGTCGGCGAGGTTCACGTCACTGACGCCATCGCCATACGTGGCCATGAAGGTCTCGCGACCAACGTACTTCTGCACGGCCTTGATGCGCGCGCCGGTCATCGAGTTGAGCCCGGTATCCGCCAGCGTGACCCGGAACCCGTCTTCGGCGTGTGACCCATGGTGATGGATCTCCGGCTTCGATCCGAGGGTCACCGTGAAGTCGTTGTTCATGGCTTCGTAGTTCAGGAAGTGTTCCTTGATCATCTGGCCGCGATAGCCGAGGCACAGCACGAAGTCCTGGAAGCCGTAGTGGGCGTATCCCTTCATGATGTGCAACAGGATCGGATGCCCGCCGACATCGACGAGAGGCTTCGGACGAAACTCGGTCTCTTCACGCATACGCGTGCCCTGACCACCACACAGAATGACAACTTTCACGGCGTCCTCCCAAGGAGCGAGGCCGGCAACCGGAGCCCCTGCA
>CAYFLU010000043.1:0-17961 GCA_964343975.1 uncultured Solibacteraceae bacterium | reverse complement strand
CACCGGCACCGACGCGCGAAAGGCATCGGAGAAGATCAACGGCACCACTCCGCCGGCCACGACAATGACAACACAAAGCAGCACGGACAGGAGGAGGAACCAATAGGGCAACAGACGATCGACGAACGTCCGAAGCTTCTCCACTTCCCCATTGGCCACCAGCACCGACATCTGCGGCAACAGCAACGTGGAAAACACCACGGTGATCTGTTGGACGACGCCGGCCATCGTGACACCCAGCTGATAGAGCCCCACGGACGAGAGCGGCTGGTAGTGCTTGAGCACGAACACGTCGAACCAGCTCCCGCCGATCAGTCCCGCCCAGCTCGAGAGGATCAGGGGGAGCGAGAAGCTCAGCATCTCGCGATAGAGTCGGGGATCAAAACGCACAGGCCACAGCATGCGCCACCCGAGCATCGACAGGCCGGCCGCAGCCGCCGTCAACGAACTCGCGGCGAATGCCGTCAACACCCGCTCTGGCGTGGCCGCCCACGCCGTGGGCGCGACCACCAGCACCGTGGCCATGATCGCCTTGTCGAGAAACAACACCACGCCGTAACGGCGCATCTCATTTCGCGCCTGGAACGCTGATCCGACCGTCGTGAGGAGAAATGTGGCCCCGAAGTGCACGGCGATCACCGCGAGCGCCCAGCTGGGAACATCCAGATACGCGGCCAACGGCGCGCGGGCGATCACGGCGCCTACTGCGGCAACCGCGGCCCACGGCGCCGCAATCCAGACACGCGTCCAGACAGCGTTGGCCACCGACTGCGACGCGGCAAATTCCACCGCGCCAAAGCGCACGACTGGCAGTTGGGTCCAATTCGCTGCCAACAGTGAGACGACCTGCGACGCCATCAGCAAAACCGCCAGATGCCCAAACGCCGCAGTGCCGAGGCGACGGGTGAGTACGGCGTTGATGAGGAGCGAGGCCGCCAGGGCACCGTAGTTGCCGACACCCAACCCCACGAAGCTGTGGAGCAGCCGCCGGAAATCGTGTGCGCGTTCGTCCATTAAGGCAGGGTGGTACGGGCTCCCGCCCTCTCAGTCACAGCCACACGGCAAGCCTCGAATCGAACCGTCTCGAGCTCTCCGGGGCTGTCACTGCCAGGGCGAGGAAAAACCGCCTGGCCTGACGAGCCAAGCGATCATGTTCGATTATTGAACACGCCTGAGAAACTGAAGTCAAGCACGGAAACATATAGATGTAGGCGCTCAAATGCCGCCTAGTCCCTGCGTCCCAAGTACTTGCGGGCCCACATCTCCAGAACCAGCAACACCCACACCTTCGCGCCCCAGAGCCACTCCGGGTTGCGGGAAATCTGCGAGATGGCATCTGGCCGCAGCAGCCCCATCTCAACAGCCGCCCCTGTCGTGATGAGCGAAGACGCCCAGACCGCATCCTTGGGCGCGATCCAGCGATTGAGCGGCGCGGCAAAACCCTGCTTGGCTCGCGTCATCGTCCGCTGCGGCAGCCGGCTCGCCATCGCCGACCGAAGCAGATGTTTGGTGCGCCCGTCTTTCAGCTGGAATGCCGCCGGCATACGGAACATCTGCTCCAGCAACGGATGGTCCAACATCGGCACACGTGCCTCGAGCGACACCGCCATCGAGGCACGATCGGCCTTCACCAGCAGGTCGTCTGCGAGATACGTCTTCAAATCGAGGTATTGCAGCCGTGTGACCGGATCCGCGCTCTCCCGCCAGTACTGCTTAAACAGCCAGCGGTCGTCGTACGCACCGAACTGCTCGCGCATCGCATCGGACACGACCCGACGCTTTTCGCCAAGCGACACCCACTCCATCATCCGGCCGTACTGTTCCAGGGGCGGATACGCCACGTCGGCCAGAAACCGCGCCAATCGCTGCCCACGAGCGAGCGGCCACGCCCGGCCGATGGCGGAGACGAGCGGCCGCGCAAGCGCGGGCATCCGGTCGCGGAACGCCGCGCGCGCGGCCCCCATCGCGTATCCGTCATAGCCGGCGAACGCTTCATCGCCGCCCTCACCGGACAGCACGACCTTCACGTGCGCGGCGGCAAGTTTCGAGACGGCCATCGTCGGCACACTCGACGAATCGGCGAACGGTTCGTCATACACGTCCACGACATGTTGCAGGGCGCCTTGCATATCAGGCCAGCTCACCATGCCTTCGTGATGCGACGCGTGGATCTGTTCGGCAATCAATCGGGCGTACGGCAGTTCGTTACTCGCCTCCTCGGCAAAACCGATCGAGAAGGACTCCACCGGCGTGGACTGCAGCTCGGCCATCAGCACGGCGATCGAACTCGAGTCCATCCCGCCGCTGAGGAACACGCCGACGGGCACGTCGGCGAGCAGATGCGACGAAACCGCGTCGGTGAGACAGGCCGAGGCGACATCGACGGCCTGCGATTCTGTGAGATCCGTGCGCGGTTCGAGCGACACATCCCAGTAACCCTGCACACGCGCGTGCCCATTCTCGATCACGAGCACGTGACCGGCGGGCAACTTGAAGACATCCTGATAGGCGGTCTTGGGCGCCGGAATGTAGTTGTACGTCAGGTAGTCGTAGAGGGCTTCGCGATTCGGCGCAGGTTGTTGCGACAGTCCGCTCAGGACCGCCTTCAACTCGGAACCGAAGAGCAGGCGGCCGGCAGCCAGATGATAGAAGAGCGGCTTGATCCCGACGCGATCTCGACCCAGGATCAGACGCCGACGCGGCCGATCCCACAGCGCAAAGCCAAACATCCCGCGCAGGTGATCAACGACGTCAATGCCCCACTCCTCGTACCCGTGGATCAGCGTCTCGGTGTCGGCGTGCGACTTGAACTGATGGCCGGCGCGCAAGAGCTCTTCGCGGAGCGCGGGGAAGTTGTAGATCTCCCCATTGAAGACCGCCCAGACCGACCCGTCCTCATTCGACATGGGCTGATGGCCTGCGGCCGACAGATCGATGATCGACAAGCGACGGAACCCGAGACCAAGTCCGGCGTGATCGTCGTAGTAGCAACCGAAGTCATCAGGCCCGCGGTGGGTGATGGCATCTCGCATCCGCTCCAGATCCTGCGGCGCCACCGCCTCCTGCCGTTCGAAATTCCACACGCCACAGATGCCGCACATGGTTACTGGTTCACTCCGTCTGTTGAAGGCGCCTGACCGAAGATGTGCGTGCGCAAGGCGGCGTAGCACACGTTCACGTCGTACTGGCGCGCCACAGCGGCTCGACCAGCCGCCCCCAGTCGCTGTCGGAACGCGGCGTCGTGAATGAGCCCACGCAGGGTCGTCGTCCACTGCTCAGTCGTCTCCGGCAGGCATCCGGTCACGCCATCCTCGACCGCGTAGCGGTTCTCTCCGACCGGGCTCGCCACGGCAGGACGGGCCGCGGCCATGTACACCAGAATCTTCATCGCGCACTTCGCCCGTTCCCACGGGCCATCGTCGAGTGGCATGACGCCGATGTCGTACCGGGCTACGAGCTGCGGAATGTCCGCCTCTGTATAAGCTGGCGTGAACGACACCGCCAAACCCGGGATACTCGACAGCACGCCGCCGTCATGGGCGACGCCGTCGATGCACACTTCCAGCGCGTGCCCTTCCTGCACCAGCGTCTGCAGAGGCTCGGCTAACCGCTTCAGATAGTGCACCGTGGATTCGCTCCCGATCCATCCGATCCGCACAGGCGCGCTTCCGGTGCGCAATGGCGGCGTGCCCGCAAATCTGGCCACGGTCACCGCACTCGGTACGAGCACTGCAGACGCCCCCGCGCGTTCCGCAAACGCCAGGATGTCGTGACTGCCGGCCACAACTTTCCATGCCGCGGCGGCCACAGCCGCTCCGCGTGACGGATTTCCGAGATAAATCGCGTCGTCGAGATCAAGCACGACGCGTCGGCCCACTCGTGTCAGCAACGTCACGAACCAGACCGGCGGCAACACTCCTTGAAAGAAGACCATCTCCCGCGACGTGGCGTGCCACAGAATCCTGAGCCGGGCCCACCACCGGTAGGCGGCCTGCAGCCACTGCGCGGCGGGGATCGCGATGGTCCCCCGTCCGCGAGCGCGGCATCGCGCCATGAATCCGTCCAGCACAGGACTGTAGTAGCTGATCACGACAGTGCCGACACCATCCTGCGCGAGCCGAGATAAGTACTGCCGCACGCGCACCGTGCCACTCGGCAGAAACCCGTCACTCGGCACAACGAACACCACCTTCATCGGTCCGTCATCCCCGCTGACGACGGAAGAACGCCGCGGCTTCCTGGAGCACCTGAGCCGGCCCCCAGCGGAACAGCTTCTTCAACGCGGCCGGATAACTGGCGACGGCTTTGACGATCCATCGCATCGCATCGAGCGGCGCGCCATGACCGCGGGCAATCCGCGCGCAGAAGATGTAGGCCGCACTGGTCGCCTCACCGCGGAGCCTCCGAATCGGCTCAGGCAGATCCGGCCGGGCGAAGAACTCCGCATAGAGCTGGGGGATCTCCTGCAACCAGTGACGTTCCTCGGCGATCGACTTCGACGCGCCGTGCAGCCGGAAATAGCCGACGACGCCCGGCGCGTAGGCCAGACGGCCATGCAAGCCGATCCGCATGAAGAACTCCCGATCGAGGACCACATGCCACTTGGGATCGAGCAGGCCGACACGGTCCATGATCGAGCGCCGCCACAGGCAGGCCTGTTGCGGAATCGGCATCTGGAACGTTCGAATCATCTCGGGGTACGCGATCGCTTCACCGCGTCGAAGCTCCACACGCTCTCGCTCCCATCCCTGCTCGACGTCGCGGTACACAAAGTCCACGTCAGGGTGTCTGTCGAGAAACGCGACGGTGTCATGGAGAGCCCCTGGATAGAACACGTCATCGGAGTTCAGCCAGTTGACGAACGCACCGGTCGCCCGACGGAACCCCTTGTTGATGGCATCCGCTTGGCCACGATCCCGCTCGCTGACCCAGTAGGTCAGCCACGGCGCGTACTTTTGAATGATCCCGACGCTCTCATCCGTGCTGCCCCCATCGATGACGATGTACTCGAGGTCCGGGTATCCCTGAAGCAACACGGAACGGAGCGTCTCTTCAAGATAGGCGCCCTGGTTGAACGACGGCGTCACGATCGTCACGCGCGGCAGGGCGACCTCGGTCGTGGCCGGCTCAGCGGCCACCGTCCAGGGCCAACCCACACGGCCCGGAGGCGGAGGCGGCAGTTCGGCAAGCGTCGGACAGCGCATCAGGACCTTCGTGCGTAGAACGTGTACATCGCCCCGGGCGGCAGTGCACGTTCGAGCGATGCCCACACACGCGCCCGCATCCACGGCACCATCGCCAGCAACCGCCCGGCTGGACCAAAACGGGCGGTCAGTCGCGCAGCCGGGATCGCCGCACGTTCCTCCTCGGTGCGAATTTGCGGAAACGCATTGATCACCGACTCGAGTGGCGCGAAGACCCGAATCAGCGTCAGCCCGGCGCCCGTGATGGCCGACACGTACTGCTGATACGTGAATGCGTACTCACCGCCCGCGAGTTGGTGCACCGGATGCGATTCGAGAAAGCGGCGCAGCTCATCTTCGGAGTTGGCCACGTGCTCGCGGCAGGCGAGAAACACGCCGCCAGGTTTGAGCAACCGTGCGCACTCACGAAGCAGCGCCGGCAGATCGTGCGCGTGATGCAGTACCTGACGCGTGTAGACGATGTCGGCACAGGCATCGGGCAGCGGCATCTGTTCCCCGAACGCATCGACGCCTTCGATGGGCAGCCCCGCCATCAGCTTCGCCATCGCCCCTCGTCCCACTTCGCCGCTCCGATCGGGCTCCACCGCCCAGACTTTCGCTGCCCCCGCGCGGGCAAACGCATAGGACGCGATGCCTGTGCCGGCGCCAACATCCACCACAGAGGCCCCCCTCAGGCGATCGCCCAGCAATGCGCGCACGGCGGCAAACTCACCGGTCGCCTCGAACCGGTGCGCCGACGCCACCACGTCCGGCCCCAAGTAGGCATCGCGTACCAGATCGGCGTGTCGCGGATCGCGCCGCAGCGCCTGAATGGCCTCGTCGATCGTCATCTGTGCCACGCTATGCTGCTCCTGCTACCGGCGACTGCCGGGCAAACCACCATCGCAAATAGATCCCCATGGGCACCAACACAAACACGGTCTGCGACACCACTGACCCCCAGACCACGCCCGACGCGCCGACCCACCGGGTGAACAGGATCGACAGCCCTACGTTCGCCACCATCATCAGCAGTGCCGCCATCGCTTGGGCTCGCAAGATGCCGGCGCCGTTGAGGAATGCACCGAGCGCGTTGCTGACCACACTGATCGTGGTCCACGTCCCCATGGCCACGAGCATCAGCAGGGTGGGCACCACGGCTGGGCCGAGCCACCAGCGAATCACGGGTTGCCCAATCGCGATGACCACCATTGAGGTGCCGCCCGAGGCAATCGCCGCCAGCCACAACGACCGTCGAAGAGTGCGCCGTACCCAGTCCACGTCTCCTCTCGCCATCGCTTCACCGTAGGCGGGCCAGAGCGCCGCATGCAGGAACGTCATCAACATGGGCATGATCTGAAACAGCTTCATGGCGACGCCGTACCTCGCGGTGGCCTCCGCGTCGATCATCTGCGCGAGGATCAGCGCATCGGATTGATACGCCACCGCTCCAGCCACTTGCAGCAGGAAGAAGTACCCGCCGGTGCTCATGACGGCACGCGCACTCGCCACGCGCACTTCCGACCAGCGCGGGCGGAGCCACGGATAGGCGCGATGGAACAATACGGCCGCGTTGACCAGTTGCACCATCACCGGCACGCTCATCATCGCCACAACGAGCCACGGCAGGCTCACGCGCAGGGCGACCGCGAGCAGCACCGCCGCGAAGGCCGCCAGATTCCCGGCCGTCGTCCAGGCGTTGTCAATGAACCCTTCCTGATGTCCCAGCCGAATCCGTTGGACCACGCCAAGCGGCATCGACACCAGAAAGCTGGCGACAAACACCGCGAGGGCTGGCCCCGCTTCCGCGCTCGCGACCGCCGACCTGACGTTGAAGACGCGCGCCCATGGGACAAGGGGATACGCGATAGCAAATGCGACGCCCAACACGGTCGCAAGGCCGGTCAGGGCAAAGAAGGCACTCGACACACTCGCTGACGCCGACGCGCGATCCTCCCGCCCATGCGCCGTGGCTAGCGCATTCAGCAATCCGTTCCCGATCCCAAGGTCGGCAAACGTGAACATCGTCATCGTCGTGCTGATGACTACCCACATGCCGTACCGCTCCTCGCCGAGGTAGTGGAGCGTCATCCGCAGCGTAATCAGCGACGCGGCCAGCTGGAGCGCGCGCGCGGCCAGTCCTGCCATCGAACTGAGGGCCGCGCGCCGATAGCGCTCGTGCGAACGCCGGCGTTCGTCGTCGAGATCGGCGGCCGGCGCCGTGAACAACGCCCGAAGCTGATCGAGCCGGGTCACGTGCGGGCTCCCAGCACCCGCTCGTACGCGGCCCGGGTCCCCACCGCGCAGGCTCGCCACGTGAATCGGCGCACCTGCCGCTCACCGGCGACACGCAGGTTCTCTCGGCGCGTCTCGTCGAACATCGCACGCTCAAGCGCGACCGAGATCGACTCGACGCTGTCAGGGTCGACAACCTCCGCTGCGTCTTCGACGACCTCGGCCAACGAACCCCCATGCGTCGTGACCACCGGACAGCCGAAGGTCATCGCTTCCAACGGAATGAGTCCGAACCCTTCATACGCCGACGGGTACGCACACACGCGCGCGCCTCGATAGAGACCGGCCAGCACCGCGTCATCGCCCTGTCGCTGGATCAGGCGGGCGGGGTCAAGACCGAGCGTGGTCACCAGCGCTCGCTCATCAGCGGTCCAGACACCACCGCCGAACGTGACGATGGCACAGTCGCGGGTCAGTCGCCGTGACGCGGCGAAGGCACGCAACAGCTGGGCGAAGTTCTTGTAGCTCTCGCGCACCCCGACGAACAGGATGTAGGGCGGCAGGTCCGGATCGGGCTGCGTCGGTTCCGGCCATTCTTCACGGGAGCGACAGCCCAGATGCACGACCGACGTGCGCGATTCGGGCAGCGACACACGTTCAAGCAGATCCACCTGCGTCTGACGCGATGAGCACAGGACGTGATCCGCTCGCAGAATGGCATCGCGCTTCGTGGCGATGAAGGCCGGCGAGGTGCGGCCGCTGGCCAACAGAAACTTCTCGTCGATCATGTCCTGCACCGTCAGCACCCGACGTGCGCGCTGCAAGGGCAGCGGCGTCTCGGTGAAGAACGTTTCATGCAGGACATCCGGTTCCTCGCGACGCAGGCGCCGCGCCGACAGCGCCACATTCACCCGGCGGCGCCACTGCGCTTCGCGCGCGGACAGACTGCGGAGACCCGCGTCACTCAATCGCGTCCCGATCCGATCGAACCAGGCTGGCCGCGCTGCCAACGCGCGATGCTCATCACGGAGTGCGCGCGTGATGAAGATCGGCGCGAGCACGTCGGCCGAGGTATCCGGCAGGGCATTGAGCTGACGCGCCAACTCAAGGAAGTAGCGCGAGATCCCGCCCTGCGCTTGGCTCGAGAAGATCTGTGCGTCGAAAGTAACGTGCATGCGGCGAAGGATCCGACGTTCAGCAGGCGATCAGACGTCGCCCCACGGCAGCCCGCGATCCTTCGGGATGATGCGCCGAAGCGTGTAGATATCCGTGCGTCGAAGTTCGTCGAGGTGTTCGGGGAGTGCGCGCCACGGATCCCACTGCGCCGACAAGAGCTTCCCCGTGATGCCGTCGCTCACCGATGCGCCGAGAAACACGCACAACCCGGCGCCGACTTCGAGGGGCGTGGCCCCGCCGTCCTTGAGCTTGGCCATGCGGTGATAGAACGCCTCGCCGATCGTTTCCGGCGCGTTGGCCAATAGCTCATCTAGGAGCCGCGTCTGCAGAGCACCGGGCGCGACCGCGTTGACATCGATACGAAAGTCGGCGACTTCGAGCGCCAGTGACTCCGCAAACCGGACGATCGCCGCCTTCGAGGCCGCATAGGCGCTGATGTTGGGCAACGGCTGCGTGGCGCCGCCACCCGACAACTGCACGATCTTGCCGTAGCGCTGCGCTTTCATGTGCGGCAGGATGGCGCGACAGCACAACACCGATCCCAGCAAGTTGATCTCGATCGCCCGCACCCAGGCCGGCCAGTCAACGGTCTCAATCGATCCCATCGGCCCGTAGATACCGGCATTGTTGACGAGGATCTCCACGCGCGGAAAGAGCGTGAGTGCGCGCGCGACGAGCGCGTCGACCTCGTCGGCCACCGCAACGTCCGCGCGCATCGACTCGATTCGCTGGCGTGTCGACGCCTGCGACCGCAAGGTCTCGGCGACTTCTGCGGCCAGTGCGCCGTCTCTGGCGCACAACAGCACGCTCGCACCGGCAGCCACGTAGGCTTCGGCGATGGCGCGTCCGAGCCCCTGACTCGCGCCAGTGATGATCGCGTGACGTCCGTCCAGCGAACCGCTCATCGCGCCCCCTGCCCCACGGTGATGTAGCGGAGTCCCTTCGCCGCGCCGAGCGTCGAGGCGAGATACCGGCTCGCATCCAACACACACGGCACCTTCAGGGCCGCCGTCACGTCGGCCGCGGACACGGTGCGGTAGTCGGGCCACGGGGTCGACACGACCAACGCATCGGCGCCACGCACCGCCTCGAGTGGCGAGGAGGCCAACGTCAGCCACCCACGGAGATCGTCTGGCAGCGCAGGCACCGCCGGATCGTGCGCAACGACCGTGGCGCCCTCGCCATGCAAGCGTCGGCACAACTCGATGGCGCTCGAGCGACGCAGTGTGTCGGTGCCGGGTTTATAGGTCAGCCCCCACACCGCCACGCGGCGTCCGCGCACAGAACCGAATTCCAATGCCAAACGGGCCGCGGCCCACTGTTTGTGGGCGTCGTTACTGGCGCGCGCCGCCGTCAGCAAGCGCGCAGGACGACCATGCTGATCGGCCAGCGACGAGAGAAACATCAGGTCGCGCGCGAGCGTGCCTCCGGCAAATGCCGCACCGGGACCGAGATACGCGCCGGGGCCGATACGCGACTCGGTCTTCAGTCCACGCTCCACATCCTTGGCGTCCGCGCCCGTCACTTCACAGAGCGCCGCGATCTCATTGGCAAACGACACGCACGTCGCGAGAAACGCGTTCAGTGCGTGTTTCGTCATTTCCGCGGACTCGACCGACATCCACTCGATCCGATCGGTGATCGGCGCCAGCAGCGTCGTCACCGTTGCCCGATCGGCCTCGCGTCGTACGCCGACGACCACACGGTCAGGATGCTGGAAGACTGACAACGCCTTGCCCAGGCGCAGGTTCTCGGGTGAATATCCGAAGCCCAGCCGGCGATCCGCGTACGACGCGGCCGCGCGTTGCTCGAGAACCGCAATCGATCCCACCGGCATTTGCGACGAGACGAGGACCAGCGCGCCGGGCATCGCGTGCGGAAGCACGCGCGTCACCGCATCGAGCACGAACGGGACATCCGCCTGGTCCTCGTCGTCCACCGGCGTGTCATAGGCCACCCAGATCACGTCGCACCCTGACACGGCGTCGGGCGACGCGGCGAACGTCAGCCGCCCGCTCGCCAGCCCGGCCGCGATCAGGTCATCCAGTCCAGGCTCGAGCACCGGCGCGCGGCCGCTCTGCAAGCGTGCGATGGTCTCGACATCGAAGTCGACGCCCACCACACGATGCCCGGCTGCCGCGAGGCACGCGGCCGTCACCGACCCGAGATGCCACAGTCCGAGCACGGCGACGTTCACGATCGCTCCTCGAACAGCCAGGGATTGGCTCGCAGATAATCGACGGTCTTTTCGACCCCCTGCTGGATCGTGAGTTGCGGGGCCCAGCCCAGCGCACGCACGCGACTGCAATCGAGGTGAATCAACGGGCTGTCACCAATCCACCCGCGTTCGCCGCCCGTGAAGTCCAGCGCAGGCTGCACGCCCAACCGGGCTGTGATCCAGCCGATCGAATCCATCACGCGGCAAGAATCGTCCGTGCCGAGATTGAAGATGTTGACCTTGCCGGTGGCGCGATCGATCGCCATCTGCATCGCCTCGAGGCAGTCCTGCACGTAGAGGTACGACTTGCGCTGTTGCCCATTGCCGAGGACGCGGAGGCGGGAGCCATCGCGGCTGAGGCTGCGGACGAAGTCGAACACGTGCCCGTGCGAGTACCGCTCGCCCAGCAACGACACGAAGCGGAAGATGTAGCTCTGGAATCCGAAGCCCTCACAGTACGCCGCGATCAGGCCCTCACCGGCCAGCTTCGACGCCCCGTAGAGCGAAGTCTGCACCGGAAACGGCGCCGTCTCGGGTGTCGGAAACACCTCAGGTTCGCCGTAAATCGATCCCGTCGATGAGAACGCGATGCGTCGAATGCCGTTGGCGCGCATGGCCTCGAGCACGTTGTACGTCGCGATGGTGTTCTGCTCGAGATCCTTGCGCGGCTGCTCCGTGCCACGCCGCACATCGGCATTGGCCGCCAGGTGATACACGAAGTCCGCACCGCGAAACGCCTCAATCAGCGCGTCGGGATCGGTCGTGTCCCCTTCGATGCAGGTGAAGGCCGAGGAGGTCAGAGCCTGCGAGAGAAACTGCCGACGCCCGGTCGAGAAGTTGTCGAACGCCACGACCTGATGGCCGCGCGCGAGGAGATAGTCCACGAGGTTAGAGCCGATGAAGCCGGCTCCCCCGGTTACGACGATACGCATGATGGTAAAGGGGAAATGATCATCGGGCGCCGACGACGCCTCACCCGATGACCGGCACTCAGGATCCGGATCCGGCGATCACCGCGTACACGGTCCGAATGAGGATGCGGCAATCGAGCCACAGCGACCAGTTGTCGATGTACTCGAAGTCCATCCGCACCCAATCGTCGAAATTGCTGATCTTGTTGCGCCCGCGCACCTGCCACAGGCACGTCATGCCGGGCTGCACACACAGCTTGCGCTTCTGCCAGAGCTCGTAGCGCTCAAGCTCATGGGGATACGCCGGTCGCGGTCCAACCAGACTCATATCTCCCTTGAGGACGCTCCACAGCTGCGGCAGTTCGTTCAGACTGAACTTGCGCAGGATCTTGCCGAGGCGCGTCATGCGCGGGTCGTCCTTGATCTTGAAGACCGGCCCCTGCATCTCATTCAAATGCATGAGGTCCGACTTGCGGTCGTCCGCGTCGGCCACCATGGTCGTGAACTTGTAGCCGGTGAACGGGCGGCCCTTGAAGCCGATCACCCGCCATGGGTAGAAGACCGGCAGTCCGGGCGTCGTCAACTTGATGGCGATCGCCACCAACAGGAAGACCGGCGACAACAGCGTGAGCAGGATGGACGCCACGACCATGTCGAACACGCGCTTGATGAACAGCGCGGTCCCGTCGTAGTACTTCGGCCGCAGCACGATTTCCGGCAAATGCAAGGGCTCGCCGCGGAACAGCACCTGCAGATCACGCGACTCCCACGACAGCAGCGACTCGGGCACGAGGCGCAACGTCACGCGGAAGTACTCGCACTGCTCGATCACCTGCGACAGCCACTGCTCCGAGCCCGGACTCTGCACCGCGATCACTTCGTGAATCGGCCGGTGAATCAGCAGGTCACCAAAATCGTCGAGATCCCCCAGACAGGGCAACTTCGCATCTTCAGCGTCGTCATCATGCGACACCGGTGACCCGTCGCGGATCTCGAGGTAGCCGGCCAGGCGGTGGAGATTCGGCTGGATGTTCTGTCCGAAATGACGCACCAGCCACCGACGCGCCGGGGTGCGGCCGATCACGACGACGTTGCGCGCGTAGTGCCCCGCCATCAGTCGGCGGTACTTGTACATCCGGATCGACCACCGGCACGCCAGCAACGCCGCGGCACTGAGCAGCGTGAACGAAAAGATCAGCGAGCGGCTCGTGAAGTGATTACGCGTCGTGATCAGCACGAGCGTGACCACGCTCAAGCCGAACAGCGGCGCAATCAGGCTGGTCAGGACGACGCGCGTGCGCGACTGGTCGAGGAGTTGCGCGTACCCGCCCAACATCTGGATCGAGAGCAACGTGACGGGAATCGCCACGAGGGGAATCCAGAGGATCTCGCCGAGCGGGCGGAGACCCGCCGCCTGTGCAGCCGGCAACAGTTCAAGACCCGACAACCACGGAATCCGTTCCGCGGTCTCCGCCGAGATCAACTGCTGCAGATGGGGCGCAAGGCGCCATGCCACGAGCAGCGCGCCCGACAGCATCATGAAGTCGAGCAGCCAGAGGAAGCCCGACGGGACGGTGTAGGTCGATGCCGAGACGGCCGAGCGGGCCCGAGCATCAGCGGCCGCGCGGATGGCCGCGGCGTTCTGAACGGCCGAGGTCGACGTCATCAACGTCCCACCCCCGTCCGCACTGAACCGCGCGTAGAACGGCGTGTCAGCGCATTCATTGCCAGTGCTTCGGCAGGCGACCGCCGTGCCCGCGGTCCGATGGCCTGACTCTGGTCCACGCCACTATTAGACCACCGCCAGTCGCTCAAGGAAAAAACACTTTCCGGCGGCACACCCGCGGCAGCCAGGTCCCCGGCAAGCCCGGTCTCCTGGTCCACGGCCATCACGGCGAGACGGTCGAACGGGATGCCGGCGAGCGTCCGGCCCCGCAGATCCGACGGGCGGTGCACTGGCAGGCCGAAAAAGGGCGCGTCACGGTCGCGATCGAGCACGCCCACAAGTTGCAGGGACGTGGATTGCAGGCAGACAAATCCAATTTCCGCCACCTCACCCGCTCCCGCAAACACCACGCGGCACGGCTCGGGGCCTGTCCACTCGGCCGACAGCCCGACCAACGCCCCCCTCAACCAGTCCCGTGCCGATGCATACACTCGCGCGTTCAACGCCAGATTCTCATGGGACAGCCGGGCCTTCTCGGCCCGTCCGGAGAGGGTGAGTTCGTAGTGTGCCCGGCTCGGGCCCAGCCGGACCATGTTGATGAAGCGCCGCTCCTGCAGCTCTTTGAGGAGCAGGTTGACCAATCCGAGCGCGATGCCGAGTTCGGCGGCCAGGGCGCGCTGTGAATGGCCATGGCCACCTTCGATGGCCTCGAGCAGCTGGCGCCAGTATTGGGTGCGTGTGGTCACAAGGACACTTCGTGCCTGTCAGTCACACTCCCGGACGGATTCCAGGATTCGACGGACTGGCGTTCAAGCCGTGAACGCACAATTGTTTCGCGACCTCTCAGGGAAGTCAACGCGGGGAAACCACCGCGAACGCCCGAAAATCGCCGGTACATCACGGTCTGTTTGTCGGTCGATTGGCCCCGAGACGTCAGGCCCCCCTGCGCCACCTCCTATAATTGGGCGATGGCCGTCCCGTTGCTCGATCTCAAGGCGCAATACGCTCCCCTCCGCACCGACATCCTGGAGGCAATCACTCGCGTCTGCGACTCGCAGTACTTCGTGATGGGACCGGAAGTTGAGGGGCTCGAGCGCGAGCTCGGGGACATGCTCGGCGCCGCGCATGCCATCGGGGTTTCATCCGGCACCGACGCTCTACTGGTCGCGATGATGGCTCTCGGCATCGGGCCCGGTGACGAGGTCATCACGCCGACCTACTCGTTTTTCGCCACGGCGGGGTGCGTCACACGACTCGGCGCCACCCCGGTGTTCGTCGACATCGACCCGGTGACCTTCAACATGGACCCGGCCGCCGTGGCTGCGGCGATCACCCCCCGGACCAAGGCGATCATCCCGGTGCATCTCTACGGATTGGTGGCCGATATGGACGCCATCGGGAGCATCGCTGCACGCGCAGGGATTCCGGTCATTGAAGACGCTGCACAAGCCATTGGCGCACGCCGTGGTGATCGACAGGCGGGACAATTCGGCCTCGTGGGGTGTCTGTCGTTCTTCCCCTCGAAGAATCTCGGCGCCTTCGGCGACGGCGGCCTCGTCGTCACTCAGGACGCCGCGTTCGCCAACGAACTGAAGCTCCTTCGGAATCACGGCGCCCATCCGAAATACTTCCACTCCAAGATCGGCGGCAACTTCCGCCTCGATGCCCTCCAGGCCGCCGTGCTCCGCGTTAAGGCTCCGCATCTGGCGTCGTGGACCGACGCCCGTCGAAGGAATGCGGATCGGTACCGGGCGCTCTTCGCGGCGGCGGGCCTCGAGTCGACGATCACGCTCCCGATCGAGCCATCCGGCTGTTTCCACATCTACAACCAGTTCGTCATCCGTGGCCCGCATCGGGACGCTCTTCGTGACTTCCTCGCGGCACGCCACATCGGCACAGAGATCTACTACCCGGTGCCGTTCCATCGTCAGGAGTGTTTCGCCGGCATTGCGCGGACGGATGCGTTCCCGCATGCGGATGCCGCGGCCTCCACCTCGCTGGCCCTCCCGATCTACGGTGAACTGACCGCCGCCCAGCTGCAGGAAGTGGTTGATGCCATCGCCGCGTTCTACGCGGCGCGCTCGTGAAAGTCGTCATCCTCGGCGCGGCCGGCCAACTTGGCCAGGCCATGACGGCGCGCGCCCAGGCGCGCGGCTACGACGTGCACGCCTGGACGCGCACGCAGGGCGACATCACGCGTCCGGCGACACTCGCCGAGCACCTGCGCGACACGGCACCGGCCGCCGTGATCAACTGCGCGGCCTACGCGCGCGTGGACGAAGCCGAAGACGAGCCGGCCGAGGCGTTGACGATCAACGCGTGGGCGATTCGCGATCTCGCCCGCATGGCTCGCGACCTCTCGTTCGCGTTGGTGCACTACAGCACGGACTTCGTGTTCGACGGCCTCACGGATGTCGTGCACCGCGAGTCCGACCCGACGAACCCGCGCGGGGTCTACGCGACGTCGAAGCGGCTCGGCGAGCAGTTTGCCGGTGAAGCGCCGTCCCACTACATCCTGCGTGTCGAAAGCCTGTTCGGGGGACCCAAAGCCAAGAGTTCGGTCGACATGCTGCTCAACGGCCTGATCGCGGTCCGCGAGATCCGCCCGTTCTCCGACCGCACGGTCACACCGAGCTACGTCGAAGACGTCGCCGACGCCACGTGCTCGGTGCTCGAACGACGGCCCGAGTCCGGGATCTACCACTGCGTAAATACTGGCGTCACCACGTGGGATGCGCTTGCCCGCTATGCAGCCGATCTGCTGGAGCGCCCGCACACGCTGATCCGCCCCGTGGAGATGGCAGGGCTCACGATGCGTGTCCCGCGTCCGCTCAAAGCCGCGTTGTCGAATGAGAAGCTGACCGCGGCCGGCGTCCCGATGCCGACGTGGCAGGATGCCATTCGCCGGTACGTGGATCTGTTGCGTGCCTCAGCCGCGCGATAGGGCGGCGTCGATCATTCCGGCGAGATGCTCGCCGATCGCCAGGCTGGCGGTCAGCCCCGGTGAATCGATTCCAGCGGCATGCCAGAGCCGCGGCTGCCGGCGATCCTGTCGGATCATGAAATCGGCGAAGCGTTCTGTCGGTGGATGCAGCTTCGGTCGTAGTCCCGAACCACCCAGTCGCAGGTCCTCCAGCGTGATCGACGGCAGCAACTGGCGCGTGGGCTCGAGAAACGCCTCGAGCGAGAGCCGGTTCGATTCGTAGTCGTCCTTCCCCTCGCGATAGTCGATGGTGGGTCCGATCCACACCGCCCCCGACATCGTCCGCGTCAGATGCACACCGAGGCCGTGTCCTGACGCATGCGGCACGGGATAGACCAAGCCGCGCACCAGCCCGCGCGCGCGCGGGGCCAGTTCGGCATACTCACCGCGACACGGATAGATACGAAACGACTCGCCGCCGCACAGCGACGCGATCTCATCCGCAAAGAGACCTCCCGCGTTCACGACGGCCTCAACCTCGATCGTCTCGCGCGGCGTGTGCAACCGCCCCCCCGTCGGGCGCCACTCACACGCCGTCAGGGCCGTGCCAACGAGCAGCGCCACGTCGAGGCGCTGGCACTCAGCGACGAGCGCCCGGACGTACGACTCCGCCTCGATCCACCCGGTGTCAGGCGACCAGAGCGCGGCCACGGCTCGCACATGCGGCTCACGCGCGGCCAACCATGCCGGGGTGACCGGCTCCACGCGGGCGCCGGCGTCAGCGGCCGTCGTCACGATCCGCTCGAGTGCCGGCACCTCGTCGGCCGTCGTGGCCACGATGAGCTTGCCGCAGCGCACGTGCGGCACGTGATGGCGCTCAGCAAACGCGTAGAGGCGTTCGCGGCCCTCGTTGCACAAACGGGCCTTGAGCGTGTGCGGCGGATAGTAGAGGCCGGCGTGGATCACGCCGCTGTTGTGGGTGGAGGTGTCGAGTCCGGGACGCGGATGGCGTTCGAGCACGACGACGTCACGGCCACGGGTGGCCAGGGCCAGGGCGGTCGCCAATCCCGAGACGCCTGCCCCGATCACCGCAATCACGTCGCCCTCCGTCCTGACCGCCACATTCCGACACCTCCGCTCCGTATGCTATCTTCAAGTACTTATGTCGAATAAGCGGGCACTGATCACGGGTATCACGGGGCAGGACGGTTCGTATCTGGCCGAATTGCTACTCGACAAGGGATATGAGGTCTTCGGTCTGACGCGGCGCCTGTCAGCGGCCAATTACTGGCGCATCGAGCACATCCTCGATCGCATCACGCTGATTCCCGGAGACTTGCTCGACCAGCTCTCGCTCATTCGTGTGCTCGACAAGGTGCGCCCGCACGAGTTCTACAACCTGGCGGCCATGTCGTTCGTGCCCGCGTCCTGGGATCAGCCGATGCTGACCGGTGAGTTCAACGCCCAGGGCGTGACCCGCGCCCTGGAAGCGGTCCGCCACGTGGACCCGTCGATCCGGATCTACCAGGCGTCCTCGTCGGAGATGTTCGGCAAGGTGCGCGAAGTCCCTCAGCGCGAAACGACGCCGTTCTATCCGCGCAGCCCGTACGGCGTGTCGAAGGTCTTTGCCCACTACATCACCGTGAACT
>CAYFLU010000042.1:0-21253 GCA_964343975.1 uncultured Solibacteraceae bacterium | reverse complement strand
CTCGTCGAAGACGTCGTGGGTTGCGGTGTGGAGTTGCCCGATGCCTGGATGGGCTCGGACGTCGATGACACCAGCGCGGCCTCGCTCGTGACGCCACAGGCCGCGCGAGAAGCGCTGCCGGCGCACATCGATGGGCCGGCCAACGCCTTCCGACGCCGCCATCGGATGCACGGCCCGTTCCTGCTCTACGGCGGCCGCATCGATCCGGGCAAGGGCTGCGAAGAGCTCCTCGAGTATTTCCAGACCTTCCTGCATGAGGGGGGCGACGCCTCGCTGATGCTGATGGGCGTCAAGCTCATGCCGTTGCCTGATGATCCGCGCGTGCGCTTTGCCGGACTGCTGCCCGACCAGGAACGCCTGCACGCACTCCAGGCCGCCACCGTTGTCGTCGTGCCCTCCCCGTACGAGAGCTTGTCCCTGCTGGCCCTCGAGGCCATGACCGTCGGCACGCCGGTGCTCGTCAACGCGCGCGCGGAGGTCCTGGTCGACCACTGCCGCCGCAGCAACGCCGGGCTCTTCTACGCAGATCGGTGGGAGTTCGTGGAAGGCCTGAAGCTGCTGCTCAAGGATCCCGCCCTCCGCCGCACCATGGGCGAGAACGGACGGGCGTACGTCGACGCCAACTACCGCTGGGACGTGATCATCTCGAAATACGAGCGCATGTTCACCCGGCTGCGCGGCGGTTCGGGATCGGCCTCGGCGCCACAGCATCAGTCGCGGCGGCAAGAGGGCCACGAAGCGCCGCGTGAAGGCCAGCGGTCACACCAGCGCGAGCATCATCGTGAGGGTCAGCGCGAGGGCCAGCGGTCCCACGGCCGGGATGATCGGCGCGGCCGAGACGACCGGCGCCGCCGCTAGCGGCTATTCGTCACCGTCACCGTCGCTGCGCCGGCGGCGGGGACGGATGTCGTAACGCTTGATCATCTCGTTGAGCGTGGTCGGCTTGATGTGCAGCAGTTCCGCGGCGCGTTTCTGGACACCGCCGCTCGCGTCGAGTGCCGCTTCAATGTAGCGGCGGCGATGCGTCGAGATGACCTCGTCGAAATGAATGCCCTCGGCCGGGATGCTGACGTCCGCGACTTCAAACGCCGGTGACGCCGTGATCGAATCGGGAATGAGGTCCGGACCGATCTCGGTGCCACTGCAGAGCACCACCGCGCGCTCGATCGTATTCTCGAGTTCGCGAACATTGCCGGGCCAATCGTACGCCGTCAGCCGTTCGAGCGCCGGCGCCGTGAGAAACAGCTTCGGCTTCTTGTTCTCCTCGCCGTACTTGTGCAGGAAGTGCTGCACGAGGAGCGGAATGTCTTCCTTGCGCTCACGCAACGACGGCAGCACCGTGGCGATGACGTTGAGCCGGTAGAACAGATCCTCGCGGAACCGGCCGTCGTCCACCATCTTGCGCAGATCGACGTTCGTGGCGGCGATGATGCGGACGTCCACCTTGATCGTGTCGATGCCGCCCAGCCGCATGAACTCGCGCTCCTGAATGACACGCAGCAGCTTCGCCTGCGTGTCGAGCGTGATGTTGCCGATTTCGTCAAAGAAGATCGTGCCCTTGTCGGCGAGTTCGAAGAGGCCCTTCTTCGGAGCCACCGCGCCGGTGAACGCGCCCTTGACGTGCCCGAAGAGGTTGGACTCGAGCAGGTCGGGCGGCAGGTTCCCGGAGTTGACCGTGATGAACGCCTTGTCGGCGCGCGCCGACTTGCGATGAAACGCGCGCGCGACCAATTCCTTGCCCGTGCCGCTCTCGCCCTGAATCAACACGGTCGTGCGGCTGGGCGCGGCGCGCGAGATGAGGTCGAAGACCTCGCGCATCTTGGGGCTGCCGCCGATGATCTCATCGAACCGGTGCGATCCGGTCTGCAACCGGTGCCGCAGTTCGCGATTCTCCTTCACGAGCCGGCGGCGCTCGACCGCGTTGCGCACCACCAACAACACGTCGTCGTTCTTGAACGGCTTCGTGAAGTAGTGGAAGGCGCCCTGCTTGGTCGCCGTCACGGCGTTGTCGATCGTGCCGTAGGCCGTGACCATGACCACGGGCAGGTCCTCATCGAAGCGCCGGATGTCCTCCAGCACGTCGAGACCGTTGCGATCGGGAAGCATCAGGTCGAGCAGGACGGCATCGAAGGACCCCGACTGGAGCCGGTCGAGCCCCTCCATCGCCGTGGGCGCGGTCTTGACCGTGTGGCCATCACCAGAGAGCAGCGCGTCAAGCGCCTCCCGGATGATCTCTTCGTCGTCGATGATGAGGATGGTGCCGGCAGCGCGGGGCATCAGTGGGCGACCGCCTCCGACGCGCGGACCGCAGCCACCGGGAGCGTCAGCGTAAAGCGCGTCCCGTGACCAACCATCGAATCGCACGTGAGAGTACCGCCATGCTCTTGCACGATGCCGTAGGTGACCGACAGCCCCAGACCCGTGCCGTGACCATCAGACTTGGTCGTGAAGAACGGGTCGTAAATCCGGGCCAGATGTTCCGTCGGGATGCCCGTGCCGGTGTCGGAGACCTCGACGACGGCTCCGCGGGCATCGACCCGCGTCACCAACGTGAGCCACCCGCCGCGGGGCATGGCATCGCGCGCATTGAGCAGTAGGTTGAGGAACACTTGCTGCAACTTATACTCGACGCCCTTCACAAACAAGCCCGACGGCGCGAGTTCCTTGCGCACCTGGATGCGGCTGTTCCGGAACTGGTGCTCGAGGAGCGAAAGCACGTCGTTGACGATCACGTTCACGTCAACGAGGCTGGCCTCACCCTGTGACGGCCGGGCGAGATTGAGCAAGCTGTTGACGATCTTGGCGGCGCGGAAGGTCTGGCGCTCGATCTTCTCCAGCAACTGGGTATTGGGATCATCCGGCGATGACCGCTCCAGCAGCATCTGCGTGAAGCTGGAGATCCCGGTGAGCGGCGTGTTCACCTCGTGGGCCACGCCGGCGGCGAGCAGGCCGATCGCCGCCATCTTCTCCGACAACCGCAGCTGCTCTTCGAGGTTCGCGCGATCCGTGACGTCTTCCAGCATGATGATCGAGCCGGCGGTCACGCCATCAGGGGTCCGGAACGGCGCGACACCGACGTTCACGAGCAGGCTGCGCTGCTGCACCGTCAGCGGCACGCGGTAGAGCGTGGCCGAGCCGGCCGTCTGACGCCGCGCGTCGTATACCGAATCGAGGAACGGCGTGTCGAACAAAGTCGACAGGCGGCGGCCGATCACGCGTCCGCGCTCCAGCCCCAGCAGATCCTCGAGGCGGGAATTCCATCGGACGACGCGGTCGTCGAGGTCGACGACGAGCAGACCATCGCTCAACGACTCGACCACGCTGTCGCTGAACTGGCGGAGTCGCTCGACTTCGTCGGCCTTGGCCCGAAGCGCGCCGTACAGACGTGCGTTCTCGATCGCGGTGGCCGCCTGCGCCGCCACGGCGCCCAGCAGCGCCATGTCTTCGCTCGACAACGGTTCGGCCTGTGCGCGACGGCCGACGCCGAGAATGGCGATCGTGACGTCCTTGGAGACGCAAGGCACGAAACAATCGAGTCCGGTCTCGCGCCAGTAGAGCGCCTCTTCACCCGAGAATCGCCGGCTGAAGATCGCATCGTCGATCACGCTGGTGTGGCCGGCCAGCAGGCGTTCGCCAAGGGCCGAGGTCCGCGAAATGCGCGGTGCCGGTTCGTCGGTAAATCCCGCGGCCGCGACCGGCACGAAGTCGCCGTCGGGCTGCGCCGGATCCTCAAGAAAGAGCGCGAGTTTGTCAGTGGCCAGCGTGTCGCGGACGCGATCGACGAGACGCGAGCTGAGGCGATCGAGATCCAGATCGCTGTTCAGCTCTCGCGCAAAGGTCACGAGCGCGCGCCGGTAGTCGTACCGCTCACGGTAATACAAGCGATCGAGTGCGGTCTGCATCGTCCGCCACAACCACGGCGCCACGACGGCGACGAGGAGCGTGGCGAGCAGCGCCATGACGTTGTTCTCGTCGGCGTTCGTGCGGAACACGAACCCGGCGAACAGCATCGCGCCGTAGTAGATGATGACGAGGCCCAAGCCGACCGACGCGACGGCCAACCCGCGCTTGATGATGACTTCGACGTCGGTGAGCCGGTAGCGCACCACGGCGGCGGCAAACGACAGCGGAATCACGCCGAGGAGCAGCGCGGCCCATTCCCCACCCGGAATCGTTCGGCCGATGGCGTACGGCAGGCCGTACGCGAGGACGAACGGCGCGGCCCCGACCGCCGAGCCCCAGACAATCCAACGGAGCTGGCGCCGGGCGGTCACCGACCGCAGTCGGCCGAGCGCGCGCAACATGATGCCGAGCCCCGCGACGAGCGCCAGCGAGAGGTATGCGATGTCGAACGCATCGAGCCGCTCGAGCATCTGCGCGGTCCACGCACTGGCCACGCCCGGCCAGAGCAACGACACACGCGCGCCGGCCAGCAGCAGGGCCGGCACGTAGACGAGCCACAGCAGCGTCCGCCCGCGATCGGTGCGCACCCAGGCATTCGGGCGGTCGGGGAACACGAGCGCGAAATGCACGAACAGGCCGGGCAGCGCCAACCACGCCGTCGCGTCGGCCCAATAGAAGAACCAGTCGCGCGGGTTGAATTCACCGGTTTCGCGGAAGGCGAGGCCGCCGAAAAACGCCACCGTCAACCAGAAGAAATGCAGCGTGGCCTGGTCGGTCGGCCGCCGCAACCGGACCGATGCGCCCACGATGAGCGTGAAGATCCCGACCGCCGCAAGCGGCGCGTAGTAGAGCGCGTGATTGACCGACGGCAGTGGCTGCAGGACGAGCGGGACCACGCTGCGTTCCGACTCGCGGAGCAGCTGATAAGTCACCGGCCCGGACGCGGCGTGCAGGTGCGCCGTCACATCCGCCCGGCTGCGGACCTCCTGCTGATCGATGGCCAAGAGCACATCGCCCGCACGGATGCCGGCGCGCTCGGCAGCCGAGTTCGGGGCCACTTCGGCCGCCACCACATCGGCGCCGCGCGGCTGCCACAACACGCCGTCTTCCCGCTCTTCGGCGTTGAACCGGTGGAACAGCGCCACGTTCAGCACGGCCAGACACACCAACGCGATCGCGATCGCCATGGGCAGGGCGACGCGAAGAAGCGGGCGGAGTGGACGGGACGGCACGTTCATGGGATCAGTTGAATCCTTATGTCAGATAGCAAAGCCCATTCCCGATTCCCGAAAAGCAGCAGGCACACAAAGATCGATGCATCAGTAGTTTACGGGAATGAGACAGATCGTTGACCTCGGCAAATTCAAGCCACTGGACAACGAGTCCAGCGGCTTGGAGGTCAGAACCGCAGCTGGACTCCACCGAGCAATCGGGTCGGCGGCGACACCGTCAGCAACTCATCGAAGAACGAGCCGGGCTGGCGTAGATCACGGAAGAGGTTGCTGACCGCCACGAGCACTTCGAGCCGACCACCGCGCAGCGGCTGGAATGGCAGCGCCTGATTGATCTGCATGTTGAAGCGCGCGCCGGTGCCGGGCGCGGCCTGGGGACTCGGGCGGCTGAACGACGTGTCGACGCGGTAGACAACAGAAACTCGCGTCTCAGGCCCGGGAATGGCGACATCCAGCGAGGTCGTCAGGTCCTGGATCTGCTCGGCGCCCCGACGAACCGCGGACGGCGCGACCAGTTCCACTCGGCGCGCGCTGCCCCCCGGGGTCCACTGGGCCCGCCCGATTGAATACTCGATACTCCCGGACACGCGCGACGACACAGCGCCGGCCGCTTTCACTGACCACCCATCAATCGTGGCGGCCCCCATCGACGCGACGTTGTAATGCCCCGCAGCCCACAATGAGCCATCGACATCGAGACCGAAGATCGTGGCCGTCTGATCATCGATGTCCTGACGGAACCGTCGCAGAGACACCTGACCCGAACGACCGAGGGCCTGCTCCGCTCCCAATTCGAAGTGGCGCACGCGCTCCGCACGGAAACGTCCCGTCGGTGACAACGAGGAGAACGTGCGCTCGGGCGGCAACCACGGCCCGGCCACCGTCGGCGGCTGGAACTCCGTACTCCCGGGCGCCACCATGCGCTGCGCCGCTTCTCCGATCAGCGACAACGTGCGATTCACCCGCACGCGCACACCGGCATTCGGACTGATCAGGTTTGGGGAATTCGCGATGTATGAATAGCGATCCCACCGCACGCCGTAGGCAAACTCGAGATTCTCCGCCGCGCGCCAGCGGTCCGACGCATACACGCCGCCCACCGATCGCGTCGTCGCGCCATCAGCGGAAAAGGCCACCTGCGCGGGATCCGCGTAGGTCTGCGTGCTGTAGGCCATCCCGAGCGAGAACGCGTGCGTCCGCGTGGGGCGCGCCACGAACTCCCCGAGCATGTTCCACGAGGACAGATCGCTCGTGGCCATCGAGCCGCGCACGTGCCAGTCGCCCACCGTCCCGATCGGCGCGCTCAGCGCCAGATACGCGACGTTGCGCGGCGCGGCCTGCGACCACCCGAGTTGCGCATCCACCGCACTCGTGGTCACGAAATTCACCTGCCCGGTGAGGCTCTGGCTGAAGAACGACGTCGCCAACCGCGCCGAGTTCGTCACGGCCCAGTCGAAGAAATTCTTGGTCGACGGTTTGAAATTCTGGGCACGCGCGGCGTCAGCCGCGGCGCCGCCAATGTCGCGCAAAACCGGCCGCTTCAGATGACGCAACCGCCACGCGGTTTCGTCGTGCGGGTGATCCGGGTCCGTGTCGATGGCACTGGCCACGGCCGGACTTCCTGCGATACCAGCCACCATCACCGGGCGCGCATTGGCCTGACGCGCCATGGTGATGGCCTTGTCGATGGAGCTGCTCGCGCGCACGCGGACGATGTCGCCCTGGGATGACGCGTAGCCGTCGCGCTGCGCGCGCATGACGTACTCGCCCGACGGCAAAGACATGGAGAAGTGGCCGGATCGATCCGTCCACGCCACAGCGATGGTTGTACCGACGGCGGAAATGCGAACGCCGTCAACCACCTGCCCACGGTCGTCGCGTACGGTGCCCTGCACCTTGCCGCTGCCGACCGACGCGAGTTGCAATTCAGGTTTCTTGGCGGAGGGCGTCGCACCAATCGGCGCGCGTTGCTGCGCAAGCGCCGGCGTGGCGTACGTCAAAGCCACGAGCAAACCCACGGACACGTTGAGTTGTGCGCGATTGCGCTGTGTCATGGAGCCTCCGCGTCAGCAGGCATCGTAGGTCATCGACCAAGGCAAGTCAAACCCTTATGTTTTCAACGATTTCCAGCCAGACACACCACGGCAAAGTGATAGGATTTCCCCGTGATTTCCAGCCTGCAGGCCCGCGAAATCCTGGATTCGCGAGGCAACCCAACCGTTGAAGTCGAAGTAACGCTCTCGTCCGGCGCGCGCGGCCGGGCGGACGTGCCATCCGGGGCCTCCACGGGGACCCGCGAAGCGCTTGAGCTGCGTGACGGCGACAAGAGCCGTTACGGCGGCAAAGGCGTACGGCAGGCGGTCGCCAATGTGAACGGCGAGATCGCCAAGGCCCTCATCGGGCGGCCCGCCGATCAGCGCGCCATCGACGACGCGATGATCGCGCTCGACGGTACGCCGAACAAGGCGCGCCTCGGCGCCAACGCCATGCTGGGCGTGTCGATGGCCGTGGCGCACGCGGCCGCAGCCGACCGTGGCTCGCAGCCCCTCTACGCCTACCTGCGCGGCCTCGCCGGTCAGGATGTGCCCCCGGCGTGTCTGCCCGTGCCGATGATGAACATCCTCAACGGTGGCGCCCATGCCGACTCGAACGTCGACTTTCAGGAATTCATGGTGATGCCCGCCGGCCTGCCCAGCTTCTCGGAAGCGTTGCGGGCAGGTGCGGAAACCTTCCACGCCCTCCGGGGCATCCTGAAGAAGCGCGGCCTCGCGACCGGCGTCGGTGACGAAGGCGGCTTTGCGCCCAATCTCAAGTCGAACCGCGAAGCCGTCGAGCTCGTGCTCGAAGCCGTGACGCTGGCCGGGTATACGCCCGGCAAAGACATGTGGATCGCGCTCGACGTCGCCTCGAGTGAATTCTTCGATGAGGCCACGCACACCTACATCCTGAAGAAGTCCGGCGAAGGCAGCCGCACCTCCGACCAGATGATCGCGCTCTACGAAGACTGGACGCGCCAGTACCCGATCATCTCCATTGAAGATGGACTCGCCGAAGGCGACTGGACGGGTTGGGCCGCCCTGACCCGCGCGCTCGGTACGCGCGCACAGCTGGTCGGCGACGACGTCTTCGTCACCAATCCAGAAATCCTGGCGCGGGGCATTAAGGAAGGCATCGGCAACGCGCTCCTCGTCAAGCTCAACCAGATCGGCACGGTGAGTGAAACGCTCGACGCCGTGGCCATGGCCCGGCGCGCGGGCTACGCCAGCGTGATCTCCCATCGCTCGGGCGAAACCGAAGACACGACGATCGCGGATCTGGCGGTCGGCACCGGTGCCGGTCAGATCAAGACCGGATCGGCGAGCCGCTCCGACCGCATTGCCAAGTACAACCAGCTGCTCCGGATCGAAGGGGCACTCGGCACGGCCGCCGTCTACGCAGGTCGTTCCGCCATTCGCGCGATCGCCCAGTAAACCATGCCGCACCTCGTCCTGCTGCGTCACGGTGAAAGCCAGTGGAACCTTGAGAACCGTTTCACCGGCTGGACGGATGTCGACCTGACCGAGAAAGGCCGCGCGGAAGCGTCGGAGGCCGGACGCCTCCTGAAGGCGGAAGGCTTTGGGTTCGATGTGGC
Source organism: uncultured Solibacteraceae bacterium (assembly GCA_964343975.1). GTDB lineage: Bacteria > Acidobacteriota > Vicinamibacteria > Vicinamibacterales > SCN-69-37 > SCUN01. The sequence continues at coordinate 12,487 of CAYFLU010000042.1, read as the reverse complement.
CTACACGTCGGTCCTCACCCGAGCCATTCGCACGTGCTGGCTGGCGCTCGACGAGCTCAACCTCCTCTGGATTCCGGTGGAGCGCAGTTGGCGCCTCAACGAGCGCCACTACGGTGCGCTGCAGGGCCTCAACAAGGCGGAAACGGCCGCGCAGCACGGCGAGGCTCAGGTGAAGATCTGGCGCCGGAGCTACGACATTCCGCCGCCGTCACTCGACACGACTGACGCGCGCCATCCGTCACACGATCCGCGGTACGCCGGTCTGGCGCCGCAGGATCTGCCGGCGACGGAATCGCTGAAAGAGACCGTGGCCCGTTTCCTGCCGTACTGGCACGGCACGCTCGCACCGGCGATCTCCTCCGGCAAACGCGTGCTCATCACGGCGCACGGCAATTCCCTCCGCGCGCTCGTGAAGTATCTCGACAACATCTCCGACCAGGACATCGTCGAGTTGAATATCCCCACAGGCGTTCCGCTCGTCTACGACCTCGACGATCAGCTCCGCCCGCGCGGACATCGGTATCTGGGTGATGCGGATGCCGTGAAGCGCGCCGCAGAGGCCGTGGCCAAGCAAGCCTCCGGCAAGGCCTGACACGCAACCGGCGTCGGCGCCCTACTCGACTTCTTTTTCAGCAGGTTCGTCCGCGGCGATGCGGAGCGACTTCAGGAATCGGCGATCGGTGGCGGTCATTTCTACCGCCGGCGACGCCGATGCGCGCCGAGAGGCGGGCGACTTCTTCGACGCGGCCGCCGTGGCCACAAAACCGATCGACGCATCGAGCGACAGATTCAACTCGTAGCCTTCGGCGCGGGCCTTCTCACGCAGCGCTTCGATCCGGGGATCCGATGCGAGTGCATCGGCAATGGCGTCTGACAACTCGCGGGCCAGCTGTTGCATGACCGAATCGGCGCGTGATTCCATGCGATCCTCCAGCCCCGCGCCTCGATGAACGAGACGCCCTCGCGCATCATGCGCCAGTGGCGGCATTGTACGCAGCCGCTGAACGGAGTGTCAACGCGCCGCGACATCGAAATCCGCCGGTCGCGCGACCCGGCTTGCTAGAATGCCGCGATGGACTCGGTCGCTGCGCACGCCTCCGCGGCTCCCCTGCTCGAGGTCGCGGGGTTGACGACCGTCTTCCGCCTCAGCAGTGGCGCCGATGCGGCCGCCGTCAGCGACGTGTCGTTCCACGTCGCACGCGGCGAGACCCTGGGACTCGTCGGTGAGTCCGGCAGCGGAAAATCCGTGACTGCCCTATCCATCATCCGGCTGGTGCAGCCGCCTGGCCGGATCGCCGGTGGTCAGATCCGCTTCGACGGCCGCGATCTGCTCGCCGTGCCGGAGCGTGAGATGCAGCGTGTGCGCGGACGCCACATCGGCTTCGTCTTTCAGGAGCCGATGATCGCCCTCAACCCGGTCTACACGATCGGGTTCCAGCTGCGGGAAACCCTTGAAGTGCACGGGCTCGCGCGCGGCGCGGCCGCCCGTCGGCGCGCGATCGAATGGCTCGACGCGGTGCGTATCCCGGACCCCGCGCGGCGTGTGAACGACTATCCGCATCAGCTCAGCGGTGGTTTGCGTCAGCGTGCCATGATGGCGCTGGCGTTGGCCGCCGAGCCGTCTCTCGTCATCGCCGACGAACCGACCACCGCACTTGACGTCACGGTTCAGGCAGAAATCCTCGACCTGCTCAGGGACTTGCGACGGCAGTTCTCGCTGTCCCTGCTCTTGATCACGCATGATCTCGGCGTCGTGGCCGAGATGGCCGATCGCGTGGCGGTCATGTACGGCGGACGCATCGTTGAAACGGGCGCGACTGGGCAGCTCTTCGCCGATCCCCGCCATCCGTACACGCAGGGCCTGCTCGCCTGTTTGCCGGAGCGGGCCTCTGGCGGGCGGCTCGCCGCGATTCCAGGCTTCGTCCCGGCGCTGGGCCACTGGCCATCCGGCTGCGGGTTTGCGCCGCGCTGCGCGTACCGTGAGCCTCGCTGTGAGGCCGCAGTGCCGGCGCTCGCCCAAACCGCGCACGGCATGCTGGTTCGCTGCGTCCGTGAACAAGGAGGGGCGGCGTGAGCGAGCCTCTGGTCAATGTCCGCGGACTCTCGAAGACCTTCAGCCGCCGCGGCTTCTGGCGCGCCGAGGCGCCCTTCCGCGCGGTGACGGACGTCTCGTTCTCCATCAATCGCGGGGAAACCTTCGGCCTCGTCGGCGAATCCGGATCCGGCAAGACGACAACCGGCCGCTGCATGCTGCGTCTCATCGAACCCAATGCCGGCGAGGTGACGATCGACGGCCGCGATATCCGCGCACTTGATGCGCGCGGGCTGCGTGCCGCGCGACGGCACTTCCAGATCGTCTTCCAGGACCCGTATTCCTCCTTGAACCCGCGCATGCGGGCGGAAGCGATCGTGGCCGAACCCCTGGAGATCCACCACATCGGATCTGCCGCCGATCGCCGCGCCCGTGTCGCCGAGTTGTTCGAACTCGTGGGCCTGAATGCGAATCAGCTCTCGCGCTTTCCGCATGAGTTCAGTGGCGGCCAACGTCAGCGCATCGGCTTGGCGCGCGCGCTGGCATTGAATCCGTCGTTTCTCGTGCTCGACGAACCGGTCTCCGCGCTGGATGTATCCGTGCAGGCGCAGGTCGTCAATCTGCTTCTGGATCTGCAGCAACGGCTGGGACTCACCTATCTGTTCATTGCGCACGATCTGCGGCTGGTCCGCCAGATCTGTACGCGCGTCGGCGTGATGTTCCGCGGGCATCTCGTCGAGCACGGCTCGGCGGCCGATGTCTTCGACCGCGCCTCGCATCCCTACACGCAGGCCTTGCTGTCGTCGATGCCCCGTCTGACACCGGGGGAGCGGCTTCCGCGCATCGCGTATTCGGCCGAGCAATTCACGCCCCGCGCACTCGCGGAGCAGGGGCCCGGACACTTCGCGGCGGTCTGAACGTCACGTCGCCGCGGCTCAAACAGGGGAGCCTGAGCAACCTAGTCGCGCGAATCGAGGTGTTCCTCGTTCGACGTCACGACGGCCGGTGCCGGCGCGGGCAGCGCCGCCGGAGCATCACCGCCGCCACGGCGGTGATCGTGGCGGTCGTCACGCTGCGACTTGTCGTGATCGCACCGGTCGCCGTCCTTGTGGCCGTTGATGCGACGGTCGTGATCGCAGGCGTCACCAGCGTAGTGCTTGGTGATGCGGTCGTGCGGGCAACCGTCGCCGTCCTTGTGACCGTTCTTCTTGCGGTCGTGGTCGCAGTAGTCGCCTGAGTGGTGCCCACCGTCGGTGTTGTCGTTGTCACCGGAGTGGTGGTCATCCGAATCGCCGTAGTGGTGGTGATCCGTCTCGTTCGCCACGCACGGGTTGTCATCCGACGCCTGGTCGCCGCGGTGTTCGTCGTGCTCGCAACGGTCGCCGTCAGCGTGGCCGTTGACCTTGCGATCGTGATCGCACTGGTCGCCGGCGCCGTGCGCATGCGTCTCACGCTCGTGGCTGCAGCCATCGCCCTCTTCGTGGCCATTGATACCGCGCTCGTGGTCACAGTTGTCACCATCGTTGTGGTGCGACGTCTGCTGCTCGTGCGTGCAGCCGTCACCCGCGTAGTGCCGCGCCAGCGACTTGTCGTGGGCGCAGAGGTCACCGTCGCGGTGCCCGTTGATGCCCTTGTCGTGGTCACAGCCGTCGCCGTCGTAGTGGCCCTCGACCATGATCGACACCGTCGCCGGCGTGCTCAGCGTGCCGTTGTACGACGACCGGATCCGATAGGTGAACGAGTCGCTGCCAACGTACCCCGTCGCCGGGGTGTAGCTGAAGCTGCCGTCCACGTTGACCCTGACCGTGCCGTGCGCCGTCGCCGTGGCATAGCCGACCTTCGCGGTCGAGCCATTCACGTCGTAGACCGTGATGCCGCGATCGTAGGGATCCACGTCGTTGGCCAGCACACCGCCGCTGGCCAGCAGTGCGATCGAGTGGTTCTTGTTCGTCGCGTAAGTGTCGGGGTTCGCCGTCAGGTTGCAGACGATCTGCGTGATCGTAATCGTGACCGTCGCCGTGTTGCTGTTCAGACCCGACTTGTCCTTCACGCGATACGTGAACGTATCGGTGCCCACGTAATTCGTCGCCGGAAGGTAGCTGAAGGACCCATCGCCGGCCAGCGACAGCGTGCCGCGCGTGGTCGTCGACACGAGCTCGGCCGTGATCGGATCGTTGTCCGGATCCGAGTCGTTCGTCTTCACGCCGGGCGCCGCGATCGTCAGCCGCGTGTTCTTGGTCGTCGTGTAGGCGTCATTGACGGCCACCGGCGCGCGATTCGCCGGCGTGCAGCCACTCTCCATGAGGAGGTAGCCGCGATCCACCGTGCCGTTGTCGAAATTCTGGTTGATGGCGTCGACGATCGCGTTCAGATCCGCGATCGACACGCCGGCCGGCGGCGCCGCGCCGCCGAGCACGCCGTTCGCGATCGTGAGCACCTGCGCCACCGTCGAGCCGGCGAGCTTGCCCGACGCGAGCGTCTTGCTCGCGAGACCGAACCGCGTCACGCGCGCATTCGAGAAGTCGACGTTCAGCTGCAGCGCCAGCACCTGGCCCGCGAAGACGCCGGCCGAGGAGTAGGTCGGGTTCGTCGCGTTCGAACGCAGCGACGACGGCGAGCCGCCTTGCGGCAGGAACGCGTCGATCGCCGCCTGGCTCGTAAAGGTCAGGATACGGCCGCCACCGATCTGCACGGAGCCGGCCGGGTAGACCAGCGCGAACTTCGTCTGGAGGAGTGTGCCGGCATTGCTGCCGTTCGGCGCCGCGCCCCAGCCACCCTGCGTGAAGGTCTTCGCCGGGCTCGGATCGCACGCACTGATGGTGATCGTCGCCGTCGCCGACACCGCGTTGTAGTTCGTGTCGCCCGCGTAGGCGCACGTCAGCGTGTAGGTCCCCTGCGCCGTCGGCACCGTGCCGCTGCTGTAGGTCACGGTCCCGGTCAGCACCGCACCGTTGACGCCCGTGATCGTGCACGTGCCACCGTGCGGCTGGCCGCGTAGTTGAACGTCCCGCCCGTCGCCACCGCCACCGGCGTGGCCTTGGTGATCGTGAAGGTGCCGGGCACGTAGCTGACCGTATAGAAGCCGATGTTGCCGCCCGTCGCGGTGGCCGCCGTCGCGTAGTTGCCGACGTTCTCACCGGCGGCGCGCGTCGTCGCCAGCGTGATCCCGCTGAGGTCCGCCGCGGCGAAACCGGTCGACGTCGTGGTGAGCGCCGGGTCGGTCGCCCCAAACACCTTCGTACCGCTGCCGGCCGTGACCGTCGCCGCCTTCGGCGTGATCGTCACCTTGCCGTTCACATACACGAACGTGTACGACGCCGAGGCCGCGCCCGTGCAGCTCGTAGCCGGCGTCGTCGCCGGGGTGCTGCTCGTCGTGTAGGCCGTCGAGCAGATCGGCGCGGTTGTCACAACAGCCGCCGTATCGCCATTGATGAAGCCGCTGTAAGACGGCGTGATCGTCGGCACCGGATCGCCGTAGGCCACCGTCGGGCTGGACGCCGTCACGGTGAGGATGGGCTTCGCCACCGTCAGCGTCCCGTTCACGTACGTGATCGTGTAGTCGCTCAGGCCGGAGCCGATCGCCGCACTCGGCACGATCGGATAGGTGCCGGCACCGGGTAGAGCCCCCCGACCACCGACCGCAGCGTGCTCACCGTCCGCGAACGATCCGTATACGGCGTCGCCGCGGATCCCGCGTGACGCAAGATCACGTCGACGTTGTTCTCGAAGTTCGTCGCCCACACCTCACCCGTGTGCCAGTTGACCGCGCACCCGGTGGTGAAGCCCGCCGTCGTCAGCGGATCGCCGACCTTCACGTCGTACTTGAACTGACTGCTGGCCGAGTAGACCTGATACGTGTAGTTGCCGCCACCGACGAAGACGTCGCCGCTGCCCCAACGGCCGACATCGAGCGTGAAGGTGTTCGACACGCTGCCATCGCTCGCGCGGACCTGAATCGTGTAGACACCTTCGTCGCCCTGATACCCCGAACCGCTCGTCGCCGGATCCGTCCCCGCAACGCCCGTCCGAAACGTGCCACGCAACACGCCACGCGAGTGCGTCCCGGTGCCATCCGTGAAGTTCTCATTGTCGACGCGCACACTGGCCGGCAATCCCGTCGCCGTGTACGTCACGCCCGCCGCCTGACCGGTCACCGCCACGGCCAGCGAGATCGCATCGCCCTCGCCGTACTTCAGATTCGGCAAGGTGGGGAACCCGGCCCCCGCTGCAGAGACGTGCATGCCATATCGCGCGGCAGCCAACACGCCCGCGCAAACGAGCGCGACGACAAATCGGGTGGTGAGCGTTCGGGTTCTTCATAAAGAATCCAAGATTCCTTCGAGAGAACACGGGGGAATGAGACACCCCGCCTTCAAATCCTGAAGGAGTGTAACTGGAAATGTCATGTTGTGTCATATGAAAAGTCGGCGTGCGACAAAATTCAGCCGACCTGGTAATTTTTTACCGTCAGTGACAAATTAGAGCACGACCCAATGGGTGGGGAAAATGGACCTTACTCTAATTAAATCAATAACTTAACTAGGCAGCCTGGCGGGTGTCTTTCTCGACCTGACCATCTTTAATATGAATTACGCGCTTCGCGTGGGCGGCAATATCGGGTTCGTGCGTGACCAGAACGATCGTATTGCCGCCTTCGTGCAACTTCGCGAACAACCCCATGATCTCTTCACCGGTCCGCGAATCGAGGTTACCGGTCGGCTCGTCTGCGAGCAGGATCGACGGATTGTTCACCAGGGCGCGCGCGATGGCCACGCGCTGGCGCTGACCGCCCGAGAGTTCGTTCGGACGATGTGATTTCCGGCTCGAGAGATCCACGCGGTTCAGGGCCTGCATCGCACGTGACTCGCGATCCTTCGCCCCCACACCCGCATAGACGAGTGGCAATTCCACATTGTGAAGCGCCGACGCGCGCGGCAACAGATTGAACGTCTGGAATACGAACCCGATCTCTTCATTTCGGATACGAGCCAGTTCGTCGTCGTTCATCTGGCTGACCTGTTTGTTGTTGAGGAGATAGCTCCCCTTCGACGGCGTGTCCAAACATCCGATCAGGTTCATCAACGTGGACTTGCCCGAGCCGGACGGGCCCATGATCGCGACGTACTCACCACGCTCGATTTCGATCGACACGCCGCGCAGCGCGTGAATCTCTTCCGAGCCCATCACATAGGTCTTCCACAGGTCTTTCGTCTCGATCAGTGCCATGGTCGTTGGGTTCTCTCGTTGGTCAGGATACGCGATCGCGCCGCTTCGCGTTCCGATTTAGCGCAGGCCGGCGGCGGCCACCGCCCACGCCAGCTGGTAAGACGCAGATTCGTGCCCCGTCGCTCCCAGGTCCGTCCCGCCCCCCACCAGGGCGCCATCAAGGACATCAATCTCCTGATCGAGCTCTTCGACGATCGGCACGACCGCGGACCGGAGGTCTGGGTGGTGCCCACACACGGCCAGCACGGCGCCGGCACCGTTCGCCGACCACCCGCGCAGGTGCGGCACAAGGCGCGCCGCGAACTGGTAAGGGGCCAGCAGGCGGCCGTGCTCCGTGCTTGGCGACGCCACCGATGACCACGACAGATAGGCACCGGCGACTTCATCGCCGTCCACGACCGCGATGCACGCCGCGTTCGGCTCAAGCAAGAGCACGCCCGCGTAGGTCCATCCGGCCAACGCCGCCAGCCGACCGGCCGCTTCGTGCGGCAGGAGGACGTCGCGCGCGCGTCCCCCACCGCGGACGAACGCCGTCAGACGTTCACGAATCACGCGCGCCTTGGGCAGGGTCACGGCTGACCGTGGCCGCTCGTCCAGACCGCACACGCCGCGATCCTCGGCATGCGGCCACAGAATGACCGAGGCTTCGAACGGGAGGCGCTCGCGGACCCGAAACTCGCGCAGGTCTTCCGCGCGCGCCCCCTCCGACGTGAAGTGCGCCCACGCCTTGATCTGTCGAGTCGACTCGCGCGTGCGCGCGGCTGCCACGGCCCGCCACGCCGACGGCGACACCTCCACCGCCAGTTGCTCGGCCGCTCGGAACCAGGGCACCGCTAGGACTCGACGGACTCGTATTGGTCTTTGAGACGACGCACCACCGCCGGATCCGCCAGTGTCGTCGTATCGCCGAGCGCCTTGCCTTCAGCAATGTCGCGCAGCAGGCGGCGCATGATCTTGCCGGACCGTGTTTTCGGCAGATCGGCAGCGAACAGGATCTGATCGGGACGCGCGATCGCTCCGATCTTCTGCACCACGTGCTCCTTCAGCTCATCGACGAGCGACTCGCTGCGCGCGTGGCCTTCCTTCAGCGTGACAAACGCGGCGACCGCCTGTCCCTTGATCTCGTGCGGACGTCCGACCACCGCGGCTTCCGCCACGGCGGGGTGATCCACCAGTGCGCTTTCAACTTCCATGGTCCCCAGCCGATGTCCGGCCACGTTCAGCACGTCATCGACACGACCGAGCAGCCAAAAGTACCCGTCGCTGTCGATCCGGGCGCCATCGCCGGTGAAGTACACACCGTCCTGCCACTTGCTGAAGTACTGCTGCACGAATCGCTCGGGATCGCCGTAGATGCCGCGCAACATCGCGGGCCACGGTTTGGTCAGCGCCAGCAATCCACCGCCCTGCGCTACCGGCTTTCCATCCGCGGTCCGGATCTCAGCCGTGATGCCGGGAAACGTCTGTGTCGCGGAGCCGGGCTTGGTCTCCGTCAGCCCCGGCAGTGGCGTGATGAGAATCTGCCCGGTTTCGGTCTGCCACCACGTGTCGACGATCGGGCAGCGTGTGTGTCCGATGTGCTCGTGGTACCACATCCAGGCTTCGGGATTGATCGGCTCTCCGACCGATCCCAGCAGGCGCAACGACGACAGGTCCCGTCGCTCTGGCCACTCCGTGCCCCACTTCATGAACGCGCGAATCGCGGTGGGCGCGGTATAGAAAATCGTGACGCCGTACCGCTCGATGATCTGCCAGAAGCGGTCCTTCTCCGGCCAGTCCGGCGCCCCTTCGTACATGACGACCGTGGCGCCATTGGCGAGCGGCCCGTAGACCACGTAGCTGTGCCCCGTGACCCAGCCGATGTCCGCCGTGCACCAGTACACGTCGTCTTCCTTGAGATCGAAGACCCACTTGGTCGACGCGTACGTCCCGGTGAGATAGCCGCCGGTGGTGTGAACGATGCCCTTGGGCTTCCCCGTCGTGCCCGACGTGTAGAGGATGTAGAGCATGTCCTCCGCGTCCATGGGCTCGACCGGACAGGACGCCTTCGCATCCTGCATGAGCCGGTGGTACCAGTGATCGCGGCCTTCCTGCACATGCACGGGCATCGGCCCGGCGCCGCGCTGAACGATGATCACGTTCTCGATCGATGGCGTATCCGTCAGCGCTTCGTCAGCCGTGTGTTTGAGCGGCACGATCTGGCCGCGCCGCCATCCGCCGTCGGCTGTAATGAGCAGGCGCGCCTGCTGATCGTTGATGCGGTCGCGGAGCGATTCGGCCGAGAAGCCGCCGAAGACCACGCTGTGAACGGCCCCGATCCGCGCACACGCCAACATGGCGATGGCCAACTCGGGAATCAGCGGCAGGTAAATCGCGACGCGGTCGCCCTTCTTGATGCCGAACTGCTTGAGGACATTCGCAAAGGCCTGTACTTCGCGATACAGATCGAAGTACGTCAGCGTGCGGCGGTCACCCGGCTCACCTTCCCAGATGATGGCGGCCTTGTTCCGACGCGCGGTACGCACGTGCCGGTCGACGCAGTTCGCGCACGCGTTGAGTTTGCCGCCGACGAACCACTTGGCATGCGGCGGCTGCCAATCGAGCACGCGTTGCCACGGCTCGATCCACTCAAGTTCACGCGCGAAGCCGGCCCAGAAGGCTTCCGGGTCGGCTGCGGCTTTGGCGTAGATGTCAGGATCGTTGGCCGTCGCGCGCGTCCGCCACTCGGCGGACGGCGCGAATCGGCGAGACTCGTCAAGCAGCGCGGCAATTTCCATGGGTCACCTGGAACGACGCGCGGCGGTCGGGTTGTCTGGCCGCCGACTAGTCGTAATACTCGCGGCCGAGGTGCGTGATCAGCTCCTCGCCCTTCATGTAGCGCAGCGTGTTCTTCAGCTTCATCAGCTGAATGAACAGATCGTGCTCCGGATAGAGATCCTTCGCATGCATCGGCGCCTTGAAGTAGAACGACAACCATTCCTGGATGCCCTTCATCCCCGAACGCTTCGCCAAATCGAGGAACAGCGCGACGTCGAGGACGATCGGCGCCGCGAGAATCGAGTCGCGGCACAGGAAGTTGATCTTCAGCTGCATCGGATAGCCGAGCCAACCGAAGATGTCGATGTTGTCCCAGCCTTCCTTGTTGTCGCCGCGCGGCGGGTAGTAGTTGATGCGGACGACGTGCGACAGATCCTTGTAGAGATCCGGATAGAGGTGCGGCTGGAAGATGTAGTCGAGCGCGCCCTTCTTGCTTTCTTCCTTCGTCTTGAACGACTCCGGATCATCCAGCACTTCGCCATCGCGGTTGCCGAGGATGTTCGTCGAGTACCAGCCGTTGACGCCGATCATGCGCGCCTTGAGACCCGGCGCGATCACCGTCTTGATGAGCGTCTGACCGGTCTTCATGTCGTTGCCGCACACCGGCGAGCCCGTCTTGGCCGCAAGCTCCTGCAACGCCGGCACTTCCGCCGACAGGTTCGGCGCGGCGTTACCGTACGGCAGCCCCTCGCTGATCGCCGCATACGCGTAGATCATGCTCGACGCGATCGCGGGATCGCTGTCGACGAGCCCCTTTTCAAAGGCCGCCAACGACTGATGACACGGGGCCTCGGTCGTGAACACTTCCGTGCTGCCGGCCCAGATCACCACGAGGCGATCGCAGCCGTGCGTCTTCTTGAAGTTGCGGATATCGGCGACCAACTGGTCGGCGAGGTCCTTCTTGTTCTTGCCCTTCTTGACGTTCGGCCCGTCGAGGCGCTTCACGTACTGGCGATCGAAGACGGCCGGCATCGGCTTGATGGCCGCCAGCTCATCATTGATCTGCTCGAGGAGCTTGTCCTCGAGAACGCCTGCGTGCTTCGCCGCTTCGTAGCAGTTGTCTTCGAAGATGTCCCATCCCCCGAAAACAATGTCGTTGAGTTCGGCCAGCGGCACGAACTCCTTGATGAGCGGCGACCGGTTTTCGGTCCGCTTCCCGAGACGGATGGTGCCCATCTCGGCGAGCGAGCCGATCGGCTTCGCGAGGCCCTTGCGAATGGCCATGACGCCGGCGATCGTCGTCGTGCTGACCGCGCCAAGACCGACCAAAAGAACGCCAAGTTTGCCCTTGGCAGGAGCGATTTCGAGTCCCTGAGTCACAACCCGAAAACTATATCATCCGGGCATGATGTCTACCGGTTTTGCGATGGTGGGTCCCCGAGCCGGGGATCAGGTGGCCGTGTTGGGCGCCCCGACCAAGGACGAAGCGTCCCTCGCGGCGGAGATCGCCAAGACCACCGGACTGAACGGCCGGACGCTCGTCGTCGACGTCGGACCGGAGGCGCGCAAGCGGGTGGAATCGGCCGCGGCCAAGGCCGGCTCGCTCGTCGAGTTCGAGTGGGCCCCGGTCACCATGCTGCCGCTCGGCGACGAGCAGTTCGACGTCACGGTCATCAACCGCCAGTTGAACAGCCTGCAGGGACTGAACCGGCAGGCCTGTTGTCAGGAAGCGCTCCGTGTGACGAAAACCCGGGGCCGCGTGCTCGTGATCGAGCCGATGGGACGTCCGGGCCTGTTCGGCTTGTTGCCCGGCGCAACGCCCGGCCTCTCGCCCGCGGAAATCGTGGCGTCGTTGACCGCCGTCGGTGCGGCAGCCATTCGTGTGCTGGCCGAAACCGACGGGGCGGTGTACGTCGAGGGTCGAAAACCCGCCTAGCGTAAGCAGGTCAGATGCCGGCCACCGTCGACATTCACGGTCATGCCGGTGATCCATCCCGCGGAGGGTGACGCCAGAAACGCGATCAAGTCTGCGACGTCTTCCGGGGCGCCCGGGCGACCGAGCGGGTGCGTTTCCTTGGCGCGTTCGAGAAACGCCGCGTATTTCGCCTCATCCATGCCGCTGCGTTTGTGGAGATTGGTGACGACCACGCCCGGATTCACGGCGTTGACGCGGACACCCGCGGCCGCCATCTCCAGTGCGCCAACCCGCGTCAGCTGATCCACCGCGGCTTTGCTGACGCAGTAGGCGGCCACACCGGGAAACGCGCGCGTCCCCGTCACGCTCGACACATTGACCACCGCCCCCTTCGCGGCCACGAGCGCCGGCGTGGCTTCGCGCATCAAGCGAAACGGCGCCCGCACGTTCACATCGAGCATCGTGTCCCAGGCCGCATCGGTCGTATCGGCCACGGTGCCGGACGCGATGATCCCGGCGGCATTCACGAGCACATCGATCCGCCCGTAGCGCGCGAG
>CAYFLU010000041.1:0-21439 GCA_964343975.1 uncultured Solibacteraceae bacterium | reverse complement strand
GGTCGTGGTGGTGGCGCTGGTCTCGACGGCCGCCGGTGCACAGGCTCGCCATCCGATCTCGGGTCGCGTGATCGCGCAGGTCATGGGCTACCTCGGCGCGGACTGGCTCGATCGACCGGAGCGTGAGTCCGAGGAGCACCCCGCGAGCGCCATTGCGGCGCTCGACATCAGACCAGGACAAGTGGTGGCCGACGTCGGCGCCGGATCCGGGTATTACACCGTCAGACTCGCAGAACGTGTCGGGCCCACCGGCCGCGTCTTCGCCACCGACATTCAACCGGAGATGCTCTCGTTGCTGCGGACGCGGATCGATCGCGCCCGGCTCACCAACGTCGACCTGGTGCTCTCGGCAGAGGCGGATCCGCGGCTACCGGAAGGCCGGTTCGATCTGGTGTTGATGGTCGACGTCTATCACGAGCTCGCGCGGCCGCAGGACGTGCTACGCAAGCTGCGCGCGTCGTTGAAGCCCGACGGCCGGCTCGTGCTGATTGAGTTCCGCAAAGAAAGCGCCTGGGTCCCGATTCGCGAAGAACACAAAATGAGTGTCCGCGAGGCGCGTATGGAACTCGAAGCCGAGGGCTATCAATTCGATCGCGTGATCGATGTGCTGCCCTGGCAGCACATCCTCGTTTTTCGACGCTGAGGCGAGGGCGCGCTGCTCCGCGGGCCCGCCTCCGCCAACGCGTCGACGCGCAGGCTGGATTCGGCGTCGCTAAGCCGAGCCGAAGGCGAAGGCGCGACGCCGGACAGACAGCCCGAGCGAGCCTATTCGAAACGAACGAAGTGAGTTGAGAAATTGGCTCCTCGGGCTGGATTCGAACCAGCAACCCTCCGGTTAACAGCCGGATGCTCTGCCGTTGAGCTACCGAGGAACACAGGGCGGAAAATTTCCCGCAGCAGGAACCTCAATTATTCAGGTACGCCCCAAGGGGCGTCAAGACAAAGAAAAAGCGCGCAAAAAAGAGAACGCGCCCCGGGAACCCAGAGCGCGCTCCGACTTTCCGACGATCGGCGCTCGGACGAGCGGCGGTCTGTTACTTGACGCTCGTCGCCACCGTGATCTCGATCGACGGGTTCAGCGCCTTCGAGATCGGGCACTTCATCTTCGCGTCCTTCACGAGCGCGTCGAACGCCGCGGCGTCGATCCCCGTGAGGCCCTCGGCCGTCACGTGCAGCTCGCTCTTCACCACGTTGATGCCCGCGTCGCCCTTGTCGGCCGTCACCGTGCACGTCACCGTCGTCGCCGTCGTCTTGCCGCCCGCGCGGCCGAGCGCGCCCGTGACCACCATCGCGAAGCACACGCCGTGCGAACCGGCCAGCAACTCCTCCGGGCTCGTCGTGCCTTCCGGCTCACCGATACGACGCGGGAACGTGACGTTCGTGCTGAACGCCCCCGTGCCCGCCGTGAGCGCGCCCGTGCCTTCCATGATCGTGCCCTGCCACTTCACCGTCGTCGAACGCGAAAACGTCATTTCTTTTTTCCTTTTCCTTTGACCTTGCCCTGAGTCCAGACCTGCACCACCGCGCCCACCACCGCGAGCGCGAACCACACCACCCACACTTTCCACTGCCCCGACGAGGGATCCAGCGGATAGATCATCCACACGCTGCCGTCACGCGTGGCCTGCGTCGCCGCCTTGTCGCCCATCAGCGCCAAGGTGCCGACCACCACCATCCACGCGCCGCCAAACGCGGTGCCGACGATGACCATGTAGCGCGTGACGGAGAGCGCTCCGAGCGCGCCGAGCACGGCCGCGGCCACGACCGCCCACCACGGCGGATCGGCGTGCATCGGCGTCCACACGAGATGCGCCGCCATCGCGCCCACACCGGCGCCGACGAGCGCCACACCGACGAAGTAGGCCGCGACCATCAGCACGGCGCCGATCAACCCGCCGACAAGCGCCGCCACCGCGAGGGCCCACATGCTCGATGTGCCCATGAGCGACGTGGCCAGGATGGCGCCGAGCACGAACCCATTGATGCCCAGCACGATCCGGAAGAGACGGAAGCCCGCAAAGCACGCCAGCAAGCCGCCGATCACGAAGATCACGGCCGCCGGTGTCATATAGGCGGTGGGGAGCATCCCGTCGATTATACGGGCACGCGTTCTATGGGATCATCTTCGGGCATGTCCCGCCGCGTCGTCACGCTCCTCGCCACCGCGCTGGGACTCGTCTTGCTCGTCCGGGGCGTCAACCACGCGGGGCTGGACCACATCCTCGAACAGTTCCGCAATATCGGCGTCGCCGGGTTCGCGCTGATCCTGGCCGCCACCCTCGTGCGCCAGCTCAGCCGCACCTACGCATGGACGCGCCTGATGGACGCCGGGGTCCCGCTGTGGACCGCCTTTTCGGCCACCATGAGCGGCGACGCGATCGGCAACCTCACGCCGCTCAGCCTCCTCGCCAGCGAACCGGCCAAGGCCATGTTCGTGCGGGAGCACCTGCCGCCACCGCGCGCGCTCGCCGCGCTCGCCGCGGAGAACTTCATCTATAGCCTGTCGGTCGTTGCCGCCGTGCTCACCGGCGTCGTCGTCCTGTTCCTGCGCTTTGCGGTTCCCGATGTGCTGCGCTTCGCCAGTCTCGGCATCGTCGGCGGCATGGCCGCCGTGCTGGTGCTCGCGCTCTGGCTCATCGCGCGCGAACCCGCGCTCGTCAGCGCCACACTCGGGCGATTCGTCAGCGCGTCACTGTTGGAGAAGATCCGCGACCTCGAGACGACGACCTACGGTTTCGTGCGCGCGCGTCCCGGCCGGCTCGCCGCCGTCATCGCGTGTGAAATCACCTTCCATACCGCGAGCATCGCGGAAGCGTGGATCACGCTCTACTTTCTCGGCCACAACTCGATTGCGCTCGCCATCGTGCTCGACACGGTGCAGCGCGTGATCACCGTGGTGTTCCGCGTGATCCCGCTCCGCATCGGCATCGACGGCTCGGGGAGCGGATTCACGACCGAGCTGCTCGGCTGGGGTCATCCGCTGGGTGTGACGATGGGGTTGATCCGGAATATCCGGGTGCTGATCTGGTCGGCAGCCGGGCTTGTGTTACTTGCAAGTCGGAAGGAAAAAGCAACAAGCCACAGGTAAAAGTAACAAGTCAGAACTTCGAAGTTTTCACTTCCTACTTTTACTTCTTCACTTGCTGCTTCTTCCTTCCCACTTGCAAGCAGCTACATCTCCCTGCGTCCTTCGAGCGCCTTCGACATCGTGAACTCGTCCGTGTAGTCGATGTCGCCACCGACCGGCATCCCCATCGCAATGCGCGACACGGTGACGCCGAGCGGCTTCAGCAAGCGCGCGAGATACAGCGCGGTCGCCTCCCCTTCCACCGTCGGATTGGTGGCGAGGATCACTTCCGTCACGACCTGCTGTGTGCCGTCGCCTTCCGCGATGCGCGTGAGCAGCGGCTTGATCTTCAGATCATCCGGCCCGATGCCCGACAACGGCGCGATCGCGCCGCCAAGCACGTGGTAGCGCCCGCGGAACCCGCGCGTCTTCTCGATCGCCATCACGTTCTCGGGCTGCTCGACGACGCAGATGAGACGGCTGTCGCGGTCGGGCGAGAGACAGTAGGTGCACGGGTCGATGGGCGTGATGTTGCTGCACACCGAGCAGTAGGTGATGTTCGTCTTCACCGAGCGCATCGCGTCGCAGAGCGCGTCGACGTCTTCGCGCGGCGTTTTCAGCAGGTGGTAGGCGAGCCGCTGTGCGCTCTTGGCGCCAATGCCCGGGAGCCGCTGGAGCGCGGCCATGAGCTCGGCGATCGGATCCGATCCGGTCACGATGCTAGCGGAGACCCGGCATGCCCATGCCGCCCATCAGTCCCGACATCTGCTGCGAGAGCTGTTCGTCGGCCTTCCGATGCGCGTCGTTGATCGCCGCGAGCACCAGGTCCTGCAGCATCTCGACGTCGTCCTTCGACACGGCTTCCGGATCGATCGTGATGGAGAGCATGGCCTTGTGGCCGTTGATCACGACGGTGACCATGCCACCGCCGGCCTGGCCTTCGATCTTCATCTCGGCCATCTGGCGCTGCAGCTTCTCCTGCATCTGCTGCGCCTGTTTCATCATCTGCTGAATGTTCATGGGGTCCGGCCTCGTCGTCGAGTCTAGCAAAACCCCGGGGCGAATTGACAGGCGGCGCGGAAGGTGTTATTTCTTTCGCACGTCAGTGCGAGAAAAATAACACTATGGCCAAAGCCCTGCACACCAACCTCTCCCGCCGCGAGCGGCAGATCATGGACATCGTCTTCCGCCTCGGACGCGCCACCGCCGCCGAGGTGATGGCGGCCCTGCCGAGCGACACGACGTCCTCCACCGTGCGCACGCAACTGCGCGTGCTCGAACAGAAGGGCCACCTGCGACACGAGATGGACGGCCTGCGCTTCGTCTACTTCCCGGTCGTGGCCCGCCAGACGGCCCGGCGATCAGCGCTGCGTCATGTGGTCGACACCTTCTTCGACGGGTCGCCAGAGAAAGCCGTCGCCGCGCTCCTCGGCGGCGAAGCCGCGCGCCTCTCCGAGGACGAACTCGACCGGATTGCCGCGCTCATCGCGAAAGCCCGCGAGGAGGACCGATGACCGGCGCGATCCTGTGGTGGGCCGGCAAAAGCACGGCGTGCCTCGCCGTCGGCCTGATCACCTGGGCCGTGCTGCGTCGCGCCTCCGCCGCCGTGCGGCACACGACGCTTGCCACCGCCGTGCTCGTGGCCTGCGCGATGCCCGCGCTCATGTCACTCGCGCCGGCGTGGCGGGTGCTGCCCTCGCCCTTCGCGGCCACCAACGCCAACGTGGTGGCGCTCGGTGACGTCACGACGCCCACCACGACCAACACGCTCGCCGACACGACGCCCCTCCCCACCCCGCCATCGCGACTGACGATCGCGCAAGGCATCGCGGTGGTCTGGGGCATCGCCACGGTGCTGCTCCTCGCGCGGGTGGTGCGCAGCCGGCGCGCGGTCGCCGCGCTGCTTCGTCGCACGCGCGCCGTCACCGGCGCCCCCGCCGACGCGCTCACGGCCCTGTCGCGCGAGTGGCGCCTGCGCCGGCCCGTGCAACTGCGCATGCATCCCACCGCCGCGCTCGTCGCCGTCACCGGCGTGTGGCGGCCGCGCATCATCGTCCCCGCCATCGCGACCACATGGACGCGCGAGCGCTGGCAGGTCGTGCTGCGTCACGAGCTGGCGCACGTGCGCCGCTGGGATCTGCTGTGGCAGGACGCCGCGCAACTGCTGATCCTGCTGCAGCCGTGGAATCCGCTCGCGTGGCTCAGTGCACAGCGTCTTCGCCGCGACAGCGAACAGGCGTGCGACGACGTCGTCATGGCAAGCGGCGTCACGGCCGCCGACTACGCCGAGCATCTGGTCGACATCGCGCGACACAGCACGTCACAGTTTGCCGGTCACCTCGCCACATCCCGCATCGCCCACCCGTCCACGCTCGAGAGGAGAGTTCACGCCATGTTGCAGCCACGCACGCACCGACATTCCGTTACCCGCACTGGTTGGGCGCTCGCCGGCGCAGCGGCCATGGTCATCAGCCTCCCGATCGCGGCGGCCACCACCACCGTCGCGCCCGTTGTCGCGTCTGCCGTCGCCACCTTCCCGTCGACGCCTGCGGGCGTAATGGTCGCGCCTCCACCGGCGGGCGTACTCGTCACACCACCTTCGCCGGCCGTGAAGACACCGCCAGCGCGCACGCAACCGGTCGCGTCACCGCAACTCGACGCGCCCGCACCGGAGGTTCCGGCGCAGACGGCGTCGATTGCGGGGAAGATCGTCGATGAATCCGGCGGCGTGATTCCTGGCGTCACGGTCACGCTCACCGATGCCACGGGCAACGTGAGTCGCGCGTTCACGAATGCGACGGGCCGCTTCACGTTCGGCGACCTGAAGGCCGGCCCCTACGAGATCGCGACGACACTACCCGGGTTCAAGTCGGCGGTGGCGCGGCTGTCGGTCACGGACGGACAGACCGTGGAGCCGATGATCACGCTCCAGATCGGCGCGCTGACGGAAGACATTGCGGTGAACTGCTCGACGCTGAGCCCGGCATCGATGCTGTCGAAGGTCGTCGCGACCTTCGTGTCGACGCTGCACGCGCAGGCGGCGCAGGCGCCGATCCGTGTCGGCGGCAATGTGCGCGTGCCCAAGCGCACGCGGTATGTCGCGCCGGCGTGTCCCGGCAACGTCGCGCAGGCCACGACGGTGATCATCTCGGCCACCGTCGATGCCACGGGGCACGTCGCCAACGGGACTCTTGCGCCGAGCGCGCAGGCGCCGCGCGACCTCACCGAGGCTGCGCTCGACGCGATTCGTCAGTGGGAGTACACGCCGACGCAGCTCAACGGCCGGCCAGTGGCCGTCGAGATCACGGTGACGGTGCGTTTCGGAACGTTCTGAAGCGGCGCGTTACTGCTTGTTGCCTTCCTCGACGTTTTCGATTTCACCACCGAAGACGTCGAGGATGTTCTGCACGGCCGGTTCGGCCTTCGCCTTTTCCTTCAGCTCGCTCTGGCGCGTGGTCTGCTGCTGCGCCTGCGCCGCGCGTTCGGCGGCCACGGCCGGATCGCCGTCCTTGCTCAGCACTTTGATCGGCCGGCCGGCAATCTGCTGCGCCATCTGTTCGAGCCAGCCGCGGCGGCCGTCGAACTGGGTCCGCAGCGACCGGTGATTGGGAGCGAAGGCGAAGGAGATCGTGTCGCCGTCGACGTCGATCGACTGCGCCTGCGCAATCACCATCGAGAAGAACACTTTGTTCGCCTCGCGGATGTTGGACATCATGGCTGATTTCAGATCCGCGCCAGAGTGCGAGGGTGCGGAGGTGCGAGCGTTCGAGGGTGCACCGTGCGACGGAGACGGTGCGGACGGTGCTGAAGGTGCAGACGGTGCGCCGGTGCGCGGGGCAGCCCCACGCGGTGCGGACGGTGCGACAGTGCGGGGTGCGGACGGTGCCGATGGTGCGGCAGTGCGCGGGGCGAACGTGCGCGCGGCACCGGCCGTGGCGCCTGGCGCCGACGGGGCCAGTGCGCCGGCACCGCCACGGATCAACTCCGTGAGCGGCACGAGCTGGCGCAGGTGGATCCACTTCATCAGCGCCATTTCGAAGTGATAGCGCGGGTGCGACGAGTTGCGGATGTCGTACTCGGTGCGCGAGAGCAGATCGAACGCGCGCATGAGGTCTTCGCGCGAGAAGTGCTTGGCCAGCGCGAGGAGCGGCTCCTTCTCCCCTTCCGCCGCGATTTCCGGATCGTCCGCGCGTGAGGCGTCGATTTTCAACACCATCAAATCGCGCATGAGGCGCGCGAGCTCGCGGCACACGATGCGCAGGTCGAAGCCGTCGTTGACCACGCGCTCGCCGAGGCCGAATACGGCGCTCGCGTCCTCGCGCGCCACGGTGTTGGCGATCTCGAACTGCAGCTCGCGCCCGATGAGGCCGAGCACCGTGCTCACGTCCTGCGCGGTGACCTTGTCGTCGGTGAACGCGAGCACCTGATCGAGCGCCGACAGCGCGTCGCGCATCGACCCTTCGGCCGCGCGCGCCACGAGCGCCAGCGCCGCGTCTTCGATCGTGACGCCTTCCTTGGCCGTGATGTCCTTGAGCTGCTGCTTGATCTGCGGAAAGCCCAGCGCCTTGAGCTCGTAGACCTGCGACCGCGACGTGATGGTGACCGGCACCTTGTCGAGCTCGGTCGTGGCCATCATGAACTTCGCGTGGGGCGGCGGTTCCTCGATCGACTTCAACAGCGCGTCGAAGGCGTTCTTCGACAAGCGGTGCACTTCGTCGATGATGAAGATCTTGAAGCGGTCGCGCATCGGCGCGATGCCGAGCGGCTCGATGATGACCTCACGCACCGCGTCGACGCCCGTGTAGGTCGCGGCGTCGATCTCGAGCACATCCATGTCGCGGCCTTCCGCGATCTCCACGCACGACGCGCAGACGCCGCACGGCTTGTCCGTCGGCCCCTGCTCGCAATTCAACGCCCGGGCCAGAATGCGCGCGGTGGTCGTCTTGCCCACGCCGCGGGGACCCGCAAAGATGAACGACTGCGCCAGGCGGCCGCCATCAATCGCGTTCTTCAGCGTGTCGACGACGCCGCGCTGACCAATGACGTCTTCAAACTTCTGCGGACGCCATTTGCGTGCGAGTGCGACGTATGCCATGGGTGTGATGTTGGGGTCAGGTCGCGTTTCCGACCGCGATCCGGATGGCTTGCGGCACAACCCAGTACCGAGTGAGCGCTGCTACCTTCCGGTCCTGACGCGGTTCGTCGGCTGGGCTTGCACAAGGTCCGGATCGCGGTCCGAAACGTTGAGCGTTTATCTTATGCCGAACCACAGAAATTGTCCGAATCCGGGACGAGCCGACAGAAATCCGGGCTGAGCGGCGAACGCTCACGCGTCCGTTTTCGTCTGACCGCTCGTGAGCACATTCCTGTCGGACTTGCGCATCGGCTTCCGCATCCTTCGCAAGGAGAAGTCCTTCGCCGCCCTCGCCATCACGGCCCTGGCGCTCGGCATCTGCGGCGTCACCGCGATGTTCAGCGTCGTCAACGGCCTGATGCTCCGCGGGTTCACGTTCCCCAACGCCGACCGCCTCGTGTCGGTGCAGTTCATCGATCCCAAGACGGCCACCGCCTTCGGCGTGAATGCGCAGGTCTACACCGACGACTATCAGGAGCTGCGCCAGTCGCAGCAGAGCTACGACCTGCTGGCCGCCTTCCTGAATGGCTCGACGGTGAACATGACCTTCAACGGCCAGGCCAAGCGCTACACGGGCGCCTATGTGACCGAGGACTTCCTGAAGATCCTCGGCGTGGCGCCGGCGCAGGGCCGGGATTTCACCGCGGACGACAACCGGCCCGGCGCCGAGAAGGCCGTGCTGATCGGCTATGCGATGTGGCAACGCGACTTTGGCGCCGCGCCGAACATCCTCGGCACCGCGATTCGCGTGAACGGCAAGCCGGCGACCATCGTCGGCGTCATGCCGAAGGGCTTCGCGTTTCCGACCAACGAAGAGCTGTGGATTCCGCTCTTCAACGAATTCCCGCCGAAGCCGAGGACTTACCCGACAGCGAACAACCCGCAGGTCGTCGGCCTCATCAAGCGCCAGGTGTCGCTCGATCAGGCCAACGCCGAAGCCACCGCCTTCGCGCGCCGCTTCGCCGCCGCCTATCCCGACACGAACAAGAACTTCAACGCCGGCCAGGTGCAGCCGCTTCTCGAGACCTACCTCGGCAAGCAGTTGAAGGCCACGATGTGGACGATGTTCGCGTTTTGCGTCGGCGTGCTGCTGATCGCCTGCGTGAACGTGATGAACATGCAGTTCGCCCGCGCGACCCTGCGGGCCAAGGAACTCGCCATCCGCTCCTCGCTCGGCGCGGCACGCGCGCGGCTGATCCGGCAGATGCTGACCGAGAGCCTCCTGCTGTCGGCGATCGGCGCCGTCGTCGGCGTGGCGCTCGCGTACGGCGCGGTGAGCTGGCTCATGGCGACGGTGCGCAATCTCGACAACCCGATCCCGTCGTGGATTTCGTTCGACATCGATCCCCGAGCGCTCCTCGTGACGGTGCTCGCCACCGTGCTGGCCGCGCTCGGGTCGGGCTTCATCCCGGCGTGGATGTCGTCACGCGCCAGCGCCGTCAACGCGTTGCGCGACGGGAGCCGAGGCACCACCAATCGCAGCGTGGCCGTGATCTCGCGCGGCCTCGTCGTCGCCACGGCCGGGTTCTTCGACGTGACCGGACAAAAGCTCCTCGACGGACGCGGCTTCACCGACGAAGACCTAGACAGCCGCCAGCCCGTGGCCATTGTCAACGCGGCCTTCGCGCAGAAGCACTTCGGCCGCGAAAGCGCCGTCGGCCGCCAGTTCCGGACGGCGCTGCCGGACGGCCGCTCGCCCGGCCCGTGGCGCACGATCGTTGGCGTCGTGACGACGACGCGCATGATGGGTCCGTTCAATAACCCGGGCGTCGATGAGACGGGCTACTACGTGCCGTACTACGCGGCGCCGGTCGGACCGGTCGCGCCCGGCCCCGCGGCCACGCAGTTTGCCACCGTGGCCGTGCGGCCGCGTCCCGGTCAGTCGCTCGAGTCGGCGGCGGCCACGCTGCGCCAGATCATCGCGAAGGCCGATCCGAATCTGCCGCTCTACTTCGTCGGCACGCCGAAGTTCCACATCGAAAGCTTCGTGGCGCAGAACCGCGTGATCGCCTCGATGTTCACGATCTTCGGCCTCGTGGCGATCGTGCTCGCGTCGGTCGGCATCTACGGCGTGATGTCGTTCTCGGTGAGCCAGCGCACGCAGGAGTTCGGCGTGCGGATGGCGCTCGGCGCCGACACCGCGCGCATCCTCCGCCTGGTGATGCGCCAGGGCTCGGTGCAGGTCGGCGTCGGTCTTGCGGCCGGCATCGGCCTCACGCTCGCGATCGCCATCGCGCTCGGCCCGGCGATCCAGGCCACGCTCTTCGGCGTCACCGGCACGGATCCGGTGAACTACATCGCGGTCGGCACGCTCGTCGCCGCCGTGTCGCTGATCGCCACGTTCATCCCGGCCCGCCGCGCCACGCGCGTCGACCCGAACGTCGCCCTGCGCGACGCCTAGTTCCAACTCCCACCTTCGTGGCAGGTGGGGCTCCCACGCTCGCGGGATACCAGCGCCACCGACAGCTTCGTAGAATCGTCTGGTCAGTTCTACTCATACAACGGAGATGCTGATGGACCTGAAGACGACAGCAGTGATCCTGGTGGGCTATCAGAACGACTACTTCGCGCAGGACGGCATTCTGCGCGGTGTCGTGGAAGAGCCGAATCGCGTCGACAGCGTGCTGCAGCACTCGCTCGACTTCATCGCCGCGATGGCCCCGACCGACATGACGATCATCGCCACGCCGATCGTGCTCGAGCCGGAGTATCGCGCGCTCGCCAACTCGGTGGGCATTCTCGACACGATCAAGGCGTCGGGCGCGTTCAAGGCGGGCACGTCGGGCGCCGACACGATTCCGCAGCTCGCCGCGTTCGGCGACCGCATCACCTATGTGACCGGCAAGGTCGGCTTCAACGCCTTCTCGAACACGACGCTCGACGACGTGCTGAAGGCGCGCGGGATTCGTCACGTGCTCGTGGCGGGCATGGTCACGTCGCTCTGCATCGACTCGACGGGCCGCGCGGCCTACGAGCGCGGCTACGACGTGCGCATCCTCTCGGACTGCTGCTCGGCGCGCACGCGCTCGGAGCAGGAGTTCTTCTGCCAGAACATCTTCCCGCTCTACGGCGGCGTGCTCACGAGCGCGCAGGCGGTGGCGGAACTGACGGCCGTCGCGGCCTAACTCCTCACTGGCGCCATGACTCCGCACGACCAGGACACGCGCACCCTCGCGACCGATCTCCACGTGCAGGCGACCTATCGCCTGACCGAGGCGCTCGTGGACGCGGAGAACCGGATGCGGCGCCGCATCGACGCGCTGTCGGAGATCGTCTTCGAGACGGATGCCGACGGCGCGCTCGTGTTCCTCAACCCCGCGTGGACGCGCGCCCTCGGCTACCCGCTCGACGAGTGCCTCGGCCGCACGCTCTGCTCCTTCGTGTTCGACGACGACCGCCCGCTCTGCACCACCACCATGGGGCAGGGCACGGCCGCCGATGCGCCCCGGCCGCGACTCCGTCTCCGCGCGGCCGGCGGCGCGCTCCTCTGGGCGGAATTGTCCGCATCGCCGATTCCCGGCGGGGGCCTGGTCGGCGTGCTGCACGACGTCACGGCCGAACAGCATGCGCACGCGGAAATTGCGAAGCTGTCGCTCGTCGCGAGCAACACCGACAACCTCGTCGTCATCACCGACCGGCACGGCTGCACGGAGTGGGTGAATCAGGCATTCACCAACCGCACGGGCTACACGCTCGAAGAGATGCTGGGCCGTCGGCCGGGCGATCTGCTGCAAGGCCCGGGCACCGATCCGGCCGCGATCGCGGAGGTCGCGCAGCAGCTCAAAGCGGGCCGTTCGTTCAAAGCGGAACTGCTCAACTACACGAAATCCGGCGAACCCTACTGGATCCAGTTCCAGATCACGCCGATCCGGAATGCGCAGGGCGAGATCGAGCGATTTGTCTCGATCCAGACCGATTCCACGGAATTGCGCCGCACCCAGCAGGCGCTTGAACAGGCGAAAGACCGCGCCGAAGCCGCGAACGACGCGAAGACGCAGTTTCTCGCGACGATCAGCCACGAGATGCGGACGCCGCTGAACGTCATCCTCGGCTCCACCGACATCCTGCTCGACACGACCGGCCTCTCCGGCGAGATCGGCGCGCACTTATCGCGCATCAACGGCAATGCCGAGATCCTGTTGCGTCTCATCAGCGACATGCTCGATGTGTCGAAGATCGAAGCGGGCCAGTGCGATCTCGAGCACATCCCCGTGAAGCCGCGCGCGGTGGTCGCTTCGGCGGTCACGGCCGCGAGCGAACGCGCACGCCTCAAGGGCCTCGACTTCCAGATGCTCATCGGCGACACCGTGCCGGGGCAGATCGTCACCGACCCCGACCGGCTGCGCCAGATCATCACGAACCTCGTCGAGAACGCCGTCAAGTTCACCGATCAGGGCTTCGTCCGCCTCGAAGTGTCGGCGCTGTCGATGGGCCTCAACGGACGCGCGGCGCTCGAAGTGCGCGTGACCGACTCGGGGCCGGGCATCTCTGCCGAGGCGCAGTCGCGCATCTTCGACCGCTTCGAACAGGGCGACAGCTCCACCACGCGACGTAAGGGCGGCGCGGGCCTCGGTCTCAACATCGTCAAGGCCCTCACCGAAGCGCTCGGTGGACAGGTGTCGGTGCAGAGCGCGCCCGGCATCGGCGCCGACTTCCGCGTGCTGCTGCCGCTTGTGCCGGTGGCCGACGCCCCGGCGCTGTTCCTCGAACCGGCGGCGTCACCCTCGCACGCGGCCGCACCGGCCGTGATTCTCGTGGCCGAAGACACCGACGCGAACTTCGCGGTGCTCGAGATCTTCCTGACCAAAGCGGGCTACACCGTGCGCCGCGCGGTGGATGGCGCCGACGCGATCCATCAGGCGCCGTATGCCGACCTCATCCTCATGGACGTGGAGATGCCGAACGTCGACGGCCTCGAAGCGACGCGCCGCATCCGCCACATCGAACGCGCGGAAGCGCGGCCGGCCACGCCGATCCTCGCGCTGACGGCGCATGCCGTGCAGGGCTATCGCGAACGCTGCCTCCTGGCCGGGTGCACGGGCTATCTCACGAAACCCATTCGCAAGCAGGCGCTCGTCGCCGCCGTCACCGACGCGCTCGGCGATGTGCGCGTGGCGGCCCCTGCGGCGCCGCGCGAGACCACGGCCGCCACGAAGACCGCTGTCACGGTCGTGCGCGTTGAGCCGGAACTGATGGGGCTCGTGCCGTCATTCATCGAGCATTGCCGCAAGGAAGCCGACAAGCTGCGCGCGGCGGTGATCGAACAAGACTGGATCGTGGCGCAGCGCGTAGGCCACAGCCTCAAGGGCACGGGACCGACGATGGGGTTCACGGCGCTGGGGCAGCAGGGCCGCGAGATCGAGGAAGCCGCGCGCGAGCACTCGCGCGACCGGATGGCCTATGCCATCGAGCGCTTGGCGGAGTACATCGAATCCGTGCAGGTGTTGCCGGCCTGAGCCGACGTCAGCGTCCCGGCGTGTCGCCGGTGTCGACGATCTGATGGTGCATGGCGAAGAGCGCCAGCTCGAGGCGCGTGGACACGCCCGTCTTGTCGAACGCGTTCGTCAGGTGACGCTTCACGGTCTCCTCCCCGATGCCGAGAGCCGCGGCGATGTCGCGATTCGTGCCGCCCTTCACCACGTGACGGACGACGTCGATCTCGCGCGCCGTCAGCCCGAACGACTTGCGCTGCGGCGGCGCCGCTTCCACCGTCAGTTCGCCGAGCACACTCACGAGGTTCGACACGGCCGCGCCGCGGAGCCAGTACTGCCCCACCGCCACCGCGCGAATGGCCGCGATGAGCTCTTCGAGCACGGCGGTTTTCAGGACGATCCCGCGCGCGCCGAGCTGCAACGCTTCGATCACCTGACGCTTGCTGATCTCGCTTGTGAGCAAAATCGTGCGCAAGTAGGACGCGTCGGCCAATTCGCGCAGCGCGTCGAGGCCGGGCATGCGCGGCATCGAGAGGTCGAGCAACAGCACGTCGGGCTTCAGTTCGCGGATCAGCGCGATGGCCTCCTGGCCATCGGCCGCTTCACCGACCACCGCCAGGTCCTTGTGGGCCGCGAGAATGTTGCGCACGCCGAGTCGCACGACCGGATGGTCGTCGGCGATCACGAGGCGAAGCGGGGCCGCAGGTGTCATGCCGTCTCGTTGAGCACGCGCATCGCCGCCACCAGTCGATCGAACTCGGCGGCCATCGCGTCCACACGCGGCGTCCACGCGGCTGGCCCCGCATCGGGCGACTCGGCGATCGATCGCTCGAGCTCGGAGGCCAGCGCACCGCAGGCGCGCCCTCCCATCATCTCGCACCCGCCGCGGAAAGAGTGAGCGAGGCGCCTCAATTCCACGGCCTCACCGGCCGCGGCAGCCGTCCGCATGGACGCAACGAGCCCGGCCGAGTGGTCGGCAAACATCCGGCACGCGTCGACCCACGCGTCGCCCATGGCCTCGCGCACCGTCGCGAGCCGGGTCGCCAGCGACTCCTCGGTGGCGGGCGCGGGCGCAGGCACGGGCGAGGCGGTCCGCAGACCGGCCAGCGCCGGGACCCAACGCGCCACGGCACGCGCCAATTCTTCGAGGCGCACGGGCTTGGCCAGCGCGTCATCCATGCCGGCCGCGAGGCAGCGCTCGCGCTCACCGCTCAGCACGTTGGCCGTCAGCGCCACGATCGGCAAGCGGGCGCCGCCGTCTTCGCGCGCACGGATCTGGCGTGTGGCTTCGTAGCCGTCCATGCCCGGCATCTGGCAGTCCATGAACACGAGGTCGTAGGGCTGCCGAGTCACCGCCACGATCGCTTCGTGGCCATCGGCCGCGTAGTCGGCGCGCACGCCCAACCGGCGCAGCATCGCGAGCGCCACCATCTGATTCGCGGGGTTGTCTTCCACGACGAGCGCGCGCACCTGCACGTCGGGCGGCATGGTCCAGGCCGCCGTGACGCTCGACGCGTCCGTGCGGCGCACGCTGTCGGCGGCGGCGAGCGTCGCGGGCAGCATGAGCGTGAACGTACTGCCGACGCCGGTCGCGCTCGTCACGAGGATCGTGCCGTCCATCACGCGCGCCAACCGGTCGCAGATCGCGAGCCCGAGTCCCGTGCCGCCATAGCGGCGCGTCGTCGAACTGTCGGCCTGCGAGAACGGCTTGAAGAGGCGCTGCAACGCGTCGGCCGAGATGCCGACCCCGGTATCGCGCACGTCCACGCGCAATCGCACGTCCCGATCGGTCTTCTCCGCCACACCGACGCACACACGCACGTCGCCGCGCTCGGTGAACTTCAGCGCGTTGCCGACGAGGTTCGTCAGAATCTGCCGCACGCGTCCCGGATCCGCCACGATCGCGGCCGGCACGTCGGCTGCGACGTCCACCGCGAGGGTCAGTCCCTTCGCGCGCGCCTGCGTCTGGAAGAGCTCGGCCACGTCGCGCGTCAGCTCGGCCGGCGAGAACGGCAGTTGCTCGAGTTCGAGCTGCCCCGACTCGACCTTCGAGAAGTCGAGGATGTCGTTGATGATCGTGAGCAGCGACTCGCCGGCGCCGCGCACGGTTTCGGCGTAGGCGCGCTGGCCGTCGCTCAGCGGTGAATCGAGCAGCAGGCCGGTGAGACCGATCACCGCGTTCATCGGCGTGCGGATCTCGTGGCTCATCGTGGCAAGGAACTCCGACTTCGCCGCGGCCGCGGCCTCGGCGGCTTCCTTCGCGCGCAGCAGCGCTTCTTCCGATTCACGACGCGCGGTGATGTCGCGTCAGGCTCCGCGCCAGCGCCACGCTCTCCGTGATGTCTTCGAACGACACCCGGCACCCATCGATGTGCGGCTCGGCCAGCACTTCGAACGCCGTCGGCCGGCCCCCGGCATCGTGGCGATGGCACAACACGCGGCGGAAGCCGTTCGGGAGCGGTCGCGTGAGGTCCTCCGCGACATCCGACGGCTCAAGTGCGTAGAGCGCATCCAGATACGTCGGCAGGTGCAGCCCTCGGCACGACGACGGCAAATGGAGCGTGGCGGCGAGGAGGGGCGACGTCTCGCGCACGCGCCCCTGCAGATCCAGATCCGCCCACAGCGCGGCATCGTCATCCGACAACCGCGGCGGCCGCGACGTCTGCAGCCCCGACTGGCGACGCAAACTCGCGAGGCGCTCGACCAGTTCGCGCGTGCGAAACGGCTTCGGAATGAAGTCGTCGGCGCCGGCAAAGAAGCCGTTCATCCGAATGGCGTCGTCACGGTCGGCACTCATCAGGATGATCGGCACATGGGCGTTCTGCGGATTCGCGCGAAACGCGCGTGCCACCTGGATCCCGTCGAGCCCGGGCATGCGGATGTCGAGGATGATCGCGTCGAATCGCGCGGTGGACGCGGCTTCGATCGCCTGCACACCGTCGAGCGCCTGATGCACCTGCCAGCCGGCGCCGGCCAGGCTCTGACTGACGATGAGATGAATCATCGGGTCATCGTCCGCGATGAGCAGATGGAGCGGCGTCATTGCACCGGCGGATCGATCCGCGTGAGGCCGTGCTGGATCGCGAAGCGCACGAGCGTGGCCACGTCGTGAATGTCGAGGCGGCGCATCAGCTCCGTGCGGTGCGTGTCGACCGTGCTCTGGCTGAGCTTCAAGCGGAACGCAATTTCCTTCGTCGAGAGGCCTTCGGCGATCAATTGCAGGACCTCGCGTTGGCGCAGGCTGAGCGCGGCCACCGGATCGGGATCCGTCGCGCCGCCCGCTGCCCAATTCGCCACGTAGTCGCCGACGGGGGACACGAAGTAGCTCTGTCCGCGGTTGACGGCGTGAATGGCGGTATACAGCTCCTCCACCGCCGTCGCCTTCAGCACATACCCTTTCGCGCCGGCTTTCACGGCGCGCCGGGCCGTCACTTCATCTTCATAGGTCGACAGCACGATGACCTTCGCCGACGGACATTCGACCAAGAGCCGGGCCGTGGCCTCGAAGCCGTTGAGGTTCGGCATGTTGATGTCCATCAACACGACGTCGGGCATGAGCGATTTCACGAGTGGGACGACCGCCAGGCCATCGGCCGCTTCACCGACGACTTCGATCGACGCATCGCGGGTGAGCAGGGCACTGATCCCGGCCCGAATCAGGGCCTGATCGTCGGCGATCACAAGGCGGATGGCGATATCGTCCTCATTTCACTCAATGTGGGGGTACTTACCCCAATCAGACACCCATTTCGCCCCGGCCGCAACTCTGAGAATCCCCGAACGCCTCCTCAGGAAAACACCTGAGCTACCCGTAGAGTTCGAAGAACCGTCGTTCGTCGGAGCGGTCGCCGATCAGCACCATTTCGGCGCCGGCTTCGAGCGGGGCGTTGATGTCGGGATACGCCATGGGGCGGCCCGGGCGGCGCACCGCGAACACGTTGCAGCCCGTGGCGTCGCGGATGGCCGACTCGGTGATGGTCTTGCCTACGAGGGCGGCCGGCACCGGAATCGTGAAGACCTCGATGCCCTCGTCGAGCATCAGCAGATTGCCGCGATGGACGATGTCGAAGATCGCGGTGGCTTCCATCGGCACGTACGACAGCACGGCATCGGCCCCGGCGCGACGTAGCGTCGGCGCGTAAGCCTCGGCGGTGGCGCGGCTCAGAATCTGCAACGACGGATACGTGGACCGGCAGTACAGCGTGAGGTACACGTTCACGTCGTCATCGTGCGTCGTGATCGCAATGGCCGACGCGCGTTCGATGCCGGCGCGGCGCAACACGTCGGGGTCGGTGGCATCGCCGACAAAGGCGGGCGTGTGGTCGTCGAACCGCGACGCGTCGCGCTCGATGATGCAGTGGTCGATGCCGGCCGCGGCGAGGTGTCGCGACGTGGCGCGGCCCACGCGGCCGGCGCCGATGACCAGCGCAAAGGTCGGCGGCCGCTCCCCCGAGCGAATGCCGAGCTCGTAGGCATCGAGGTCCGTCGCCGCGCCCGAGAGCAGCAGCGTCATGTCGTCGGTGATCACGGTCGACGCCGAGCCCGGCGAGTACGCGCCGCGCTCCCACACGCCGACGACGTTGACGTTGAAACGTTGCCGCAGCTGCGAATCACGAATCGTGCGGCCGACGAGCGACGTGCCGGCGGCGGAGGCCTCCGCGATGCAGAGGCCGTCGAGTTCGGCCACCACATGCGGCCGCCCGCCGCCGCGGCTCGAAATGCGGCGCGCCATCTCGCGGCCGACGAGCTCACCGAGCTGGATCACCTGCTGGCAGCCGGCGCGCTTGAACAGATCGACCGACTTCTCCCACTCGGCCGTGGCCACGATCGGCACCGTCTCGGCGGCCTGACGCACGGTGAGAATCACGGCCGCATTCGCGATGTCATTGCGTGTGGCGGCAACGAGCGACGCCTGCTCCACGCGCGCCGCGCGAAACGTGCCCGGGTCATCGACGCGGCCGACCATCACGCGCACGCCCTGATCGTGCAGCGCCAGCGCGCGGGTCGTGTCGTCGCAGATCACAACATACGGCAGGCCGAACTGCGTGAGCCGTTCGATCAGCGCGGCTTCCACCGGGCCGTAGTTCGCGAGGATCACGTGGCCGCTCAGGCTCTCGGGCAGCGCCCGCGGCGTGCGCGCGGCGTTACGCGCCTCGAGCCACGGCGCATACACGAACTGAATGAGCGTGAACGGCAGGAACACGAACAACAGCACAACGCCGGTCACGAGCACGACGATCGAGAATGCGCGACCGAGGTCCGACGCAAACACGATGTCGCCGTACCCGAGCGTCGTCATCGTCTCGAGCGTCCAGTAGACGGACGTGAGGGCGCTGTAGTGGTGCCCCTCGCGGAGCATGAGCAGGTGGAAGACCAGCGCGTACGCCGCGACGATGGCGGTGACGGCGACGAGCAACAGACGGAACGCGCGGCTCTTCACGACGGCGGAAGCCTCACGTCGATCTTACGGCGTCGGTCGCTGCACCTCGTCCCAAATCTTGTGGTGATGGGTTTCCGTCAGGAGCACCGATCCGACGACGGCGGTCAGGGCGGCGACGGCGATCGGATAGTAGAGGCCGGCCAGGATATTGCCGGTGCGGGCGACGACCGACAGGCCGATGAGCGGCAACAGGCCGCCGAAGACACCGTTGCCGATGTGGTACGGGAGCGACAGCGCGGTGTAGCGAATGCGCGCGGGAAATGCCTCGACGAGATAGGCGGCGATCGGTCCGTACACCATCGCCACGAAGACCATCTGCACGAAGATCAGGCCCACGAGCTGCCACGCGATCGGCGACGCCGCCAGATCACCGGGCGTGGTGAACGGCAGCACCTCCGGCGCGTTCACGAGCGCACCGTCTTTCATCGCCTGCGGTGAGAGCGAGATTGCGCCGGTCACGGCGTTGCGCTGCGACACCACGGTGACCACACCGGAGCCGGCCACGCGCACCATCGCCTGATAGATCGGCAGATACCCGATCGCGGCGAAGAGACAGCCCGCCATCATCAACCGCTTGCGGCCGATGCGGTCCGAGAGCGCGCCGATCACGACGAAGAGCGGCATGCCGAGGAGCAGCGCGACGGCCACGATGTAGTTGGCGGAGGTGGCGTGCACGCGCAGGATCGTCTGCAGGAAGAAGAGCGCGTAGAACTGACCCGTGTACCACACGACGCCCTGCCCCGCCGTGGCGCCGAAGAGCGACACGAGCACCTGCTTGAGATTGGCCCACTGCGTGAAGGCTTCCTTCAGCGGCTGCGCCGAGCGCATCCCGGTGGTCTTCAGGTGCGAGAAGATCGGCGACTCCTTCATGCGCAGGCGGATGAAGAGCGACACGCCGACGAGAAAGATCGAGACGAGAAACGGCACGCGCCAGCCCCAGGCTTTGAACGCGGCCGGACCGAGCGCGTTCTGCACGAGCACGATCACGAGCAGCGACACGAAGAGGCCGAGCGTGGCGGTGATCTGAATGAAGCTCGTGTAGAAGCCGCGACGGCCATCGGGCACGTGCTCGGCCACATAGACCGCTGCGCCGCCATACTCGCCGCCGAGCGCCAGCCCCTGCACGACGCGGATGAGCAACAGCGCGGCCGGCGCCGCCAGACCGATCGACTCGTACGTCGGCAGCGCGCCGACGAGCGCCGTGGCGCCGCCCATCATCACGAGCGTGACGAGAAACGCGTACTTCCGGCCCACGCGATCGCCGATCCGGCCGAACACGAGCGCGCCGAACGGCCGCACGAGAAACCCCACGGCAAACGTCGAGAGATACGCGATGAGCGCGAGCGTGTCGTTGCCCTTCGGGTAGAACAGCGGCGAGATGATCGTGGCCAGGCTGCCGAAGATGTAGAAGTCGTACCACTCGATCATCGTCCCGACGGCAGACGCGAGGATGACCGTGCGGAACCGGGGATGCTGATGGGTGGACATGGGGCCACAGGGTAGCCCAAGCGGCTGCCGTCGCCGCAGAAAGGTTGTGTCGGGGACCCGGGATCAGGCGGCGCGACGCGCCGCGCGGCCGACGAAGTGCTGAAGCTCGTCGCGGCCTTCCGGCGCCATGTCGAGGAACTGCACGCCGATGCCCACACCCGCGCGGTTGTGGCGCACGGCCACGGTGGCGGTGAGGAGCCGGCCCGACATGGGCGAGTTGAACGCGAGCGTGACGATGCTGCCGACCGAGAACTGCTGGTCGGTCTCGATGAACGCGCCGTCTTCGTTCAGGTCGCGGATCAGGTCGGGGGTCCGGGTGAAGATGCCGTCCTCACCCAGCCAGATGTCGGTGCGCACGGGAATGCGTGCGCGCAGTCGTCGGTTCACGCGAACAGAATCGGCGCCGGCCGGACAATCTTGAACACCGGACGGGTGTCCGGCCACTGGGCCCGCGCCGTATACTTCTTCGCTGGAGTGGTGCTCATGAAACTGCGTCTTGCCTTCGCTGCGGGTCTTGCCGGTCTCGTTGCTGTGTCGTCCGTGCACGTGTTCACGCAGGCGCCCGCGCCTGCCGCCGCCTTGCAGCGGCCGCTGCCGCCGCGCGCGATCCGCCGCGACGTGCCGCTGACCAACACGATCAAACGCGCCATGGCCGCCGGCACGCGCGACTTCAGCGGCGCGCCGGGGCCGAACTACTGGCAGTCGAAGACCGACTACACGATCGCGGTGCGGCTGTCGCCGTCAACCGACACGCTCACGGGCACGGAGACCATTGTCTTCACCAACAACAGCCCGGCCGAGGTGCGCGATCTCACGTTCCGGCTCGATCACAACATCTTCCGGCCGCTCGCGCCGCACCAGCCGGCGTCGACGCCGGC
>CAYFLU010000040.1:0-21503 GCA_964343975.1 uncultured Solibacteraceae bacterium | reverse complement strand
ATGGGTGGCATCATCGAGAAGAGCTTCAAGAACGGCACGCTGATCGACACGGCCGGGTTGCTCCCATCCGCTGCCGGCACGCGCATTCGCAGCCACGGCGGGCAACTGACCGTGACGGATGGCCCCTTTGCCGAGTCGAAGGAGATCATCGGCGGGTATGCGATGGTGCAGGCCGATTCGCGCGAGGCGGCGATGGCGCTCGCCATGGAGTTCATGGAACTCCATCGGATCCACTGGCCTGAGTTCGAGTGCGAATCGGAAGTGCGGCCGGTCGAGGAGTTTCTGAACGGACCGGCGGGGAAATCCTGAGGGGAAACGCGCCGCGCGCGCCCGACGGCGCGCGCGGCGAGATATCTGGCTAGACCTTCGTGCGGAACACCCGATCCCAGAGGTCGGTCGTGATGCCCCAGTTCACGTTGTCTTTCGCGTGATGCAGCAGGTGGTGGCGCCGCAGCGACACGAACCAGCTGAAATTCCAGCGCGCATGATGCAGCAGGTGGTGCATCGCGCAGTAGCCGATGTACCCGAGCCACACGAACGCCATCTCCGCGCCCGTGATCGCCGGGTCGAACACCCGCGCGAGTCCGTAGTAGATCCCGACCAGAATGATCGACGTGAGCCACCACGGCACTCCCAAGAGCGCCATCGGTTCGTCGTGGTGCAACCGATGCCCCGTCTGCAACGGCGACGGGAGGTCGTGGTAGAGCCACTTGTGGAGCACGTATTCCGACAGCGTCCAGAGCAGGAGACCCGAGGCGATGACCACGACCCACTGGCCCGCCGACAACGAGGCCTGTCCACTGACGAACGCGCGGCTCAACAGCCAGAACACCAACGAGAAGTTGGCGACGTAGCCGAAGTAATAGTTGAAGCGCGACGACGAGAGCCGCCGGATCCAACCGTCGTTTTGAGTGACTTGAGCCGAATTACCCATATGCACTGCCTTCCAGATCGCGCGAAAACGCGATAAGTCTCTATCGTAGCGCCATTTCTGGGCGGCGTCGACTTTCTTGGATGGAAAGGGAATTAATGCGGGAAATAATGCTCCCACGGGGGTAATGTAGAAACTCGGGTCGCTCATCGGTGAGCGGCCTCTTTCTCACTTTCGAAGCCGTTTTTTCCATGAATCTGAAGAAGTTTGCCCTTGTTGCCGCCCTTGCCGTCGTCGCGCTCGTGTCCAGCCCCGTCCGCGCGGCTCAGAACAAAGACCTCGATTTCAAGCTCGTCAACAAGACCGGGCTGTCGATCGACCAGCTCTTCGTGTCGCCGAACTCCGAAGACAAGTGGGGGCCGGACATCCTCGGCCGCGACATCATGAAGGACGGCGAGTCGGCCGAGATCAAGTTCTCGACGGCGGCCAGCGAGTGCAAGTGGGACATGAAGATCGTCGACGCGGATAAGGACGTGGTCACCTGGATCGGCCTGAACCTCTGCGAGGCCAACGAGATCACGCTCATGTATCAGGACCACAAGCCGACGGCGATCATCAAGTAAGTCGCCTGGCAGGTTTCCTCTGACGGCCCGTCGCCGGATATCCCGGCGACGGGCCGTTGTCTTTGGGGCGTCACGCGGGGGCGTGCGCGCGACGATCGGCCTGCCGGAAGCGGCGATGCAGATACCAGCCGAGGCCCGACTTGATCGCCGCGAGTTTTGCGCGCTGCACCGGATAGCGCCTGGACGTCAGCGTGGCGCACTCCTCCGGGAGCAGCACCAGAGAGACGTGAATGTTCGGCGCACAGCCGATCGGCAGTCCCCGCTCCATGCACGCTTCGTACAGACGCGCAAAGACCGGCACGAGCGGCTCGGGCGCCGGCGGCGGCAGGTGCGCGTAGTCGGTGCCGGCCAACGGCCGGAACACGCACACCGTGGGAATGGCGCCGACCGACGTGATCCAGTCGATGGCCAGCATCGACGACTCCGGCGCCTCGAGCCCGGCGATGATCTCGCCATTGGTCACCCACGGCTCGGTCACCGGTCCTTTCGATCCGAGCGACGCGCAGTATTTGATGGCCTCGAGATACCGCTCGAGTCCATATTGCGTGTGCTTCCCCGGGCACACCTCGACGAAGCGTTCCGGATCGTAGATCTCGAAGCAGAACGACACGCGATTCACGCCCATCGCGCGCAGGCGGTCGTATCGCGACAGATCCGGGTGCGGCGGCGTCTGGATGCCGATCAGCAGGCCCGTCTCCTTCTTGATGCGCGTGATGTAGGGCTCGAGCAGGTCGAGATACGTGTCGCCGTCGTAGTGACCGGTGTTGAAGTCGACGTACGTGATCTCGGATTCCGCGCGCGCCGCGTGCACGACCTCCATCACCTCCTCAACCGACTTCACCGTGTCGTCATCCACACCGAGGTTGAGGCCCACCGAGCAGAACTTGCAGTTGGTCTTCTCCGGCGCGCGCAGCCAGTAGTCGCACACCTTCGCCGGATAGATGGCCAGATAGGTGCCCTGCAGCGTGCCCACGCGCGTCATCGGCTTGCCGCCGGTGGTTGTGCGGTCGTACCACGCCGGGCGCGGCGAGAGCGTGACCGTGGTCACGTCGTCATCGCCACGACGCAGCACATAGGTGTTGTGCACGCGGTGCAGGGCGTACGGCGACTGCTTGGCAAATGACTCGGTGACGGGCACGTTGGTCCAGAGCCCACCGGGCAGGATCACTTCCAGACCGCTGCCGAGCCCCGCGCGGGTCCGCAAGATCCGCCGTCCCCCGTCTTCGGCGATCAGGCACGAGTCGTCGATCCGCATGCCGCGGCAGTAGAGGTCGAGTTTCAGCAATGCCGAGTTCGTCTGTAAGTCCTTCAGAGGGAACATTTGGCGGCTTCCCACTGCAGACCTCGTGCCGTGTTGCGGTCGGCCCGGATTGCCGGGAATTCGTCACTTTGCGTGCCGTGGCCGGCCCGGGCGGTGGTATTTTCGGAGCGAGCGCGGAAAATGCCGCGCCAATGGGGAGATCCACATGATTCTGAAGAAGACGATGTTCGGGCTGTTCGGCGTGGCGACGTTGGCGCTGGCGCTGTCGCCGGTGGTGAGCGCGAAGCCGACGACGGTCAAGGGCGACCTGATTGACGTCGCGTGCGGCAAGGACGGCAAGACCGGCGAGGAACTCGAGAAGTGCGCGAAGTCGTGCGCGACGCGTGGACCGGTGGCGGTCTACACGGCCGACGGCGGCGTGTATCAGGTGACGGGCGCGTTTGCCGCGAACAAGAACGCGAAGCTCATGGAGTTCATGGGCAAGCACGTCGAGATCAGCGGCGAAGTGACGAAGGACAAGGACGGCAAGCTGACGATCGCGGCCGACAAGGTCACGCTGTCGAAGTAACCGGAAACGAGACGGTCAGCGTCGAGCCGTGGCCTTCGACGCTGGCCGCTTCGATCGTCGCCCCATGATGATCGGCAATCCACTTGGCCAACGTCAGTCCCAATCCCACCCCCATCTGCGGTGACCGCGCGCTGTCGGCGCGATAGAACCGCTCGAACACATGCGGCAGGTCGTTGGCCGGAATGCCGATGCCCGTGTCGCTCACGCTCAATGTTGCTGTGTCGCCACTCGCGTGCACGTGCAGCGTCACCCGCCCGCCACTCGGCGTGAACTTGATCGCGTTGTCGAGCAGATTCAGCACGAGCCGCTCGAGCCAGCCCGCATCGCCGGTTACGACGACCGGCGACGGCGCGTCGCAGAGGAGCGCGACGCCCTTGGCATCGGCCACCGCGTCGAGCTGCGACACGAGCGAGGCGCCGAGTTGCGACAGATCGACCGGGGCGCGGGCCAGGCGGATCTGGCCGGCTTCGGCGCGCGCCAGCGTCAGCAGATGAGTGACGAGCCGGCCGAGCCGGTCGAGTTCTTCGAGCTGGCTGCCGAGACTGCGCTGATACTCCTCGGCCGTGCGCGCGCGCAGCAGGGTGGTTTCGATCTCGCCGCGGAGCGCCGCGAGCGGTGTGCGCAGTTCGTGCGCGAGCGCGGCACTGAACTGCCGCATTTCTCCGACCGACGATTCGAGACGCGCGAGCGTGTCGTTGAACGCCGTGGCGACCTGATCCACTTCGTCGCCCGCGCCGCGCACCGGCAGCCGCTGGTGCAGTTCCGACACGCTGATGCCGCGCGCGGCGGTCGCGAGGGCGCCGAGCGGTGACAGCGATCGTCCGGCCAACCATCGACTGAACAACGCGACGATGGCCACGACCACCGGGATACTCCACAGCATGAGGCGTCGGAGCCGGTCGAGCTTGGCGTCGTCGTCGGCCAGCAGGATGCCGACCTGCAGCAGGTAGTTCCGGCCTCCGGGACCACGGAGCACGGTGTTGGTGAAACGCAGGCGTCCTTGATCGGTGCGGATGTCTCGCGCGGACGTCTGCGTGCGGTAGAACGCGACTTCGGCCGGTGTGAAGTGCAGCGCCAACGGCTCGAAGCCGTCCGATTGCACGATGATGGCGCCGGTGTCGGCGTCGTAGATCTGGTAGTAGCGCGTCGCGGTGGTGATGAACGCCGTCTGGGATGGATCGGTCCGGTCGTACGCGATGGTCGGCAGTCCGCTGTCGAAGCGGAGATAGCCATGCAGACCGTCGGTCAGTTCCTGGACTTCGGCGTCGGCGGCGTCGTCGAGCTGATCGGCGAAGAGGTGATACGCCGCCGCGCCGAATCCCGCCAGGAGCACCGCCAGAACGGCGGCGTACACCAGGGCCAGCTTCGCGCGCAGGGCGATCGGCGTCACTCGCGCTTCTCGCCGAGCATGTAGCCCACACCGCGAATGGTGTGGATGAGCGGGGCGTACCCGCGATCGATCTTGTTGCGCAGGGCGTTGATGTGCACTTCGACGACGTTGCTGACGCTGTCGAAGTGGATGTCCCACACGTGCTCGATGATCAGCGACCGCGTGACCGGGCGGTCGGCGTGGCGCATCAGGAACTCGAGCAGGGCGTATTCCTTGGGCTTGAGATCGATCGTGCGTCCCCCGCGCGTGACGAAGCGTCGCACCGTGTCGATTTCGAGGTCGCCCACGCGGAGCGAGGTCACGCGCGCGCCGCCGCGGCGCAAGAGCGCCCGGAGCCGGGCCGAGAGCTCGGCGAGCGCAAAGGGCTTCGCCATGTAGTCGTCGGCGCCCGCGTCGAGGCCGGTGATGCGGTCTTCCACCGAGTCGCGCGCCGTCAGGATGAGCACGGGCATCCCGGCCTTGCGCGCGCGAATTTCGCGGAGGACCTGGAAGCCGGATCGCTTCGGCAGCATCAGATCCAACACCACGGCGTCGTAGTCGAAGATGGCGGCCTGATCGCCGGCTTCCGCGCCATCGTGCAGCACGTCCACCGCATAGCCGTCTTCGGTCAGACCGCGCTGGATGAACGAGGCGACTTTGATGTCGTCTTCAACGACCAGGATGCGCATGACGAACTCGTTTCATTCTAGGGAGGGGAGGAGACCGGATGAGAGAAAAAAGCGGGTGCGGCGGTGGCCCCGTCGCTCAACGTGCCATGCCGCACCCGCCCCGACGCCACCTCTGGAGGAGGAGGCTGTGAGGAGACGTCAGGAAGCCTGTGCCACGCGAATCTTGGAGCCCTTGGCGGAGACCGTCACGGCCGTGGCGGTGTTGTGGCCGCTCTCGGTGGTGTAGCGCACGCCGACGCGGGTGCCGACGGTGATGTCGCCCTTGCGCGCGGTGTCGGTGGTGAGCGTGAAGGTTTCCGTCGCGGTGGCTTTCGCGTTCTTCGCGATCACGAGCGTCGTGCCGTCAATCGAGCGGACGATCCCGCTGGTCGAATGGGTGGCCGGCTTGGCCGGTTTCACCGAGTTGCCGTCGGTCTTCGTGGTCGGTGTGGTTTTCGCGGACGCGGTGTTCTTGGCGGTGGCGGCCGCCGGGCTGGTCTCGCGCGCGGGCTGCTGCGCCGCCGCAGGTGCGGCCATCGCGAGCGCGGCCGCAAAGACCGTGAGTCGCAGACGGGACGTACGCATGTCGAATACTCCTTGCCTCAAGTGCGATGACGAGATGTCATCCACACTTAATGTGACGTGCGCGACGTTCAAACGACATTAGCGGGACATTAACTAACGTTAATGCCCCGCCGTGTCGACGCGCCTGTGCGTGTGGTGCGCCGGATCGGGCGCGTGATCTGCCTACACTTCGCCGTTCGGCCCCGGGTGGGCGGCGTTGTACCCCATCCACTGCCAGCACCAGTCCTGGTTCCGGTTGTTCCAGTCCGAATCGCGGTTGAGCGGCCGGGCACCGATGTAGCCATCGGCCGTGCCCGTGAGCATCAGGTTGTCTTCGCTGTCGAGCTCATACGCACCCGGATGCAGCTGGTTCAGGATGTTGTACGCCTGCTTCATCGCCGTGGGATCACGCGGATCGAAGTTCTTCAGGACGTTGTAGGCGTCGTACTTGAGCGAGCCGGCCGCGGAGTTGAACGTAGTGGGCGCGCCGGCGCGCGAGGTGTCGAAGCCGAGGAACGTCGGGTTGTAGCCAAGCGAACTCGCGGCCCAGATGTTCTTGATGTCGATGCCGGTCGGCGTGCCGGTGGGCGTGGCCGTGTTCGACGCGGTCATGGCCGAGCGGAAGGCCGAGGTCGCGCTGGTCGACGTCGATGACGACGAGGCGCCCTCCAGCACGTTGAGAATGAAGTTGCCGAACTCGGACGTCGAGATCTGGCCGTCCTTGTTCGCGTCGATCTCGCTGGCGAGGTTCTGGGCGAGCTGTGCCGCCGAACTCGAAGTGACGTGGTTGACTGACATGTGGTGCCTGCTCCTATTGTGCTCCGTCCGCCGAAATTGCAAGCCGGGTGCCAGATGCCCGGCACCCGTTTTTCGCCGAAATTCGGCCTGAAATGGCCGAGGGGCGGCCTCAAGTGTCGGCGCGCCGACCGGCCGGTCGCCCGGCCGGTGTCGGCGGACCGCTAGGCCGCCGACATCGCGGTCTGGTCGATGCCGAGGCGGTGCAACTTGTCGATGAGGGTCGTCCGGCTGAGCTGCAACAGCAACGCCGCCTGCCGCTTGTTCCAACCCGTGCGGCGCAGGCACTGCAGGATCACGTCCCGTTCGATCTCGGTGATGAACGACGCGAAGTTCAAGCCTTCGGCCGGCACCGTCATCGATGCTGGCGCGGAAGCCACGCCGCGGTGGAGCAGTTCCTCCGGCAGCACATCCGTCGTGATCTCCGACACGCCGCCCGTCATGGCGACGGCATATTCCACGGCGTTCTCGAGCTGGCGGATGTTGCCCGGCCAGTCGTAGCTGACGAACTTCTCCATGGCGTCCGGCGTGACCGCCATCACCGCGAGGCGATTGCGGTCGCACGAGCGGCGCACGAAGTGGCGCACGAGCGCGGGGATGTCCGTGCGACGCTCGCGCAGCGCCGGCAGCTTCACCTTCACGACGTGCAGGCGGTAGTAAAGGTCTTCGCGGAACTCGCCCTTCTTCACGAGCGAGAGCAGGTCGACGTTGGTCGCCGCGATCACCCGCGTATCGATCTTGACCGGCTGCGACGCGCGGATCGTTCACCGGCGCGGTCGCCGACAAGAAGGGCCTGTTCGAGCAGGCCACCGGCGGCACGATCTTCCTCCACGAGATCAGTGAGACGTCACCGGCGCTGCAGGTGAAGCTGCTGCGCGTGTTGCAGGAGAACGAGGTGCGGCCGGTCGGCGGCAGCCGTGTGATCCAGACCAACGCGCGCGTGCTCGCCGCGAGCAATCGAGATCTGCTCGAGGAAGTGGCCGAAAAGCGATTCCGCCAGGACCTCTACTATCGCCTCAGCACCTTCGTGATCCGGCTGCCGCCGCTGCGCAGCCGCCGCGACGACATCCCGATCCTGGCGGCGCAGTTCCTGCGCAATGCCTGCGTGTCGGCGCAGCGTGAGGCGCAGATGAAGCCCGAGGCGCTCGATGCCTTGGCCGAGTACGCGTGGCCAGGCAACGTCCGCGAACTCGAGAATGTCGTGGAACGCCTGGTGCTCACGTCGCGCAGCGGGCGGATCGACCGGAGTGATGTGGACGCGACGCTCGTGCCTGTGGACGCGACCCGCACCGGCGCGGCGACGGGCTTCGAAGATCTCCCGACGCTCGAGGTGCTCGAAGGTCGCTATCTCGCGTATGTGTTGCGCGCCACCGGCGGACATCGCACGCGTGCGGCTGAAATTCTCAACGTGGACCGGAAGACGCTCGGCCGCATGATCGCGCGGCAC
The DNA here is from genome assembly GCA_964343975.1 of uncultured Solibacteraceae bacterium. Classification (GTDB taxonomy): domain Bacteria; phylum Acidobacteriota; class Vicinamibacteria; order Vicinamibacterales; family SCN-69-37; genus SCUN01. The sequence continues at coordinate 13,337 of CAYFLU010000040.1, read as the reverse complement.
AAACTCGGCGACGAGAACTAGTCCGCGATGCCGAGGCGGACGGCGAGCGCGCGCACGTCGCCGGCCAACTGCGTGGGATCGAACGGCTTCGTCAGGACCTCGGCCGCGCCGAGTTGGCGCAAGCGCAGGATCTCGTCGGGCATCGCCTTGGCCGTCATGAACACAACTGGAATCGTCGCCGTGCGCGGATCCTGACGCAGCAGCGCCAGCGTTGCCGGGCCGTCGGTGACCGGCATCATCACATCCAGCATGATCAGATCGGGTCGTGACTGCGCGGCAGCCAGGACGCCGTCCGCGCCGCCGCTCGCCTCGACCACGCGGCAGCGCGCCAGATGCGCGAGGCTCAGCCGCAGCACCTGCCGGATATCGTCGTCGTCTTCGATGACGAGGACCGTCATGACGGGTCGCCCGCGAGCGGTACCGTAAACCAGAAGATCGAGCCACCGCCCGGCCGCGGTTCATAGCCGATGGCGCCGCCGTGCTCGCGCACGATGGCGCGCGCGATCGCGAGACCAAGGCCGCTGCCACCGCGCGGACGCGCATCGGAACTTTCGACCTGCCGGAACGGCTCGAAGATCTTCTCCTCGAAGCCCTCCGGGACGCCGGGCCCTTGATCACGGACTTCGATCCGTGCGAACCCGCCCGTGACCTGCGCCGCGATGTCGATCGTGCCGCCCTCAGGCGAGAACTTCACGGCGTTCGAGAGCAGGTTGCCGGCGATCTGCACGAGCCGGCTCTCGTCGGCGCAGACGGTGAGGGTTGTCGGCTCGAGCGCGAGCATCTGGTGATGCTCGTCCGCGGCGGCGCGCACCGCGTCGCACGCGCGGGCGAGGGCCGGATCGAGCGCCATGGTTGAGGGCGACACGCGGAGTCCCTGCGTTTGCAGTCGCTCCAGGTCGAGGATGTCGTTGATGAGGCCGACGAGCCGCACGACGTTGCGCTCGGCGAGCGCGACGATGTCGGCGGCTTGCGGCGACAAGTCGCCGAGGGCGCCCGTGGCCAGCAGGCCGAGCGATCCCCGGATGGACGTGAGCGGCGTGCGCAGCTCATGACTGACCGTGGCCACGAATTGCTTCTTCAGCCGGTCGACCGCGTTGCGTTCGGTGAGATCGGTGACGAAGCAGACGAGCACCTGCCCGCGGCCGGTGTCGAATGCCGTGAGTTGCAGCTCCACCGGAAACACGGTGCCGTCGAGGCGCATCACGTCCCATTCGGTTGTGCGGTCCGCGATGCGGTCGTACACGTTCTGCGGGAAGTGCGGATCCTGACGCCAGGGGCCGTCCGGCATCAACTCGCGCACGTGCCGGCTCTTCATTGCGCCGTGCGCGAAGCCCCACATGCGTTCGGCGCGCGCATTCGCGCCGACGATCTCGCCGCTCGGACCGTCGATGACCATCACGCCTTCGGCGATGCGGTCGAGCAGGGTTTGCGTCCACGCTTCCTGCGTGCCGCGCTGCGTGTGGGCGCGCATGCGCTCGATGACGTGGCCGAGGCGATCACCGACTTCGGTGAGCACGCGCAGGACGTCGGCGTCGACGGCGCGCGTGCGTGTGGAGGCCACTTCCAACACGCCAATCGACGTGTGGCCGGCGCGAATGGGAACGAACACGAGCGTGCCGAGCCCGATGGCGCGCGCCTGATCCACGCGGATGCACGCGGGCGCTGCCGCGAGATCCGGCAGCCAGTGTGCGCGTCCGTGCGCCCATGCGTCGCCGATCACGCCGGCGTCCGCGTCGAACGGCGCACGGTGCGTGAGGTAGCGGTATTGATCCGCCCGCTCGATGGACAGCTGATCGGCGCGGCAGGCAGCGGGTGTCAACTGCGGCGGTGCGGCGGCGCGCGGTCCGGCGAGCAACACCGGTTGTGGAGCGCGCAGGAACACCGTGCCAGCCTGCCAGCCAAGTGTCATCAGCGTCTGCAGGACCTTCTCGCACATCGCCTCTTCACTGTCGGCGCTGTCGGTGCTGTCAGCGCCGTGAGCCTTGATCAGACCGGCTGCGACGGCGCTGAGCGTCTCGGCGCGGGCATGTTCGCGGACGCGCGCCGTGATGTCGCGGTACTTCCAGAGGTGGCCGTGACGGCTCGCTTCCGGCAGGTCGTCACCCGTGAGCGGCAGGTACTCGCGTTCGAGCACGCGCCCATCCGCGAGCGGGAGCAGGTCGCCGTGACGCGGCACGCCAGCGGCGATCGCCGCCTCGATCCCGGCGGCGAAGCCGTCCGGGTTCAGAAACAGTGTCTTCAGTTCGAGCGCGATTCGCCGGCCGTCGGTGCCCGCGACGGCGTCGGGCCCGTCGATGCGCCCGAAGATGCGCCCGAAGATGCGCCCGAAGATGCGGCAGAACGCGTGATTCGCGAGTTGGACGCGGCGCGTCGCGTCTTCGACGAGGACCGCCTCGTGGAGCGAGGCGACGACTGCCGCGAGGCGACGCGCGGACAGATCGGATGGGGGCGGCGTCGACGACATCGCTAGAACAAGGCTATCGCCCCGATTCGCGACGATGCAATGGTTACGCCGCTTCCCGGAGGCTGAGGCGGAAGTCATCGAACGCCGCGCCGGCCGACTTCTCCTGCACGAGCGTCACGTCGAGTCGCGCGTCGAACCCACGCGCCGTCGCGCTCAGAATGCCGCGGATGAAGTGCGTGAACCCGCCGCGATAGCAGTGGAACTGCAGATGGACCTGGCCTTGGCGGTCGCGCTCCACGACCAGCACGGGCGGCTTCAGGAACGGAAACGCCAAGCCGACATCGTGGCTGTAGCGGCGGATGGCGGCGAGGCTCAACAGATCCGCGGCGGTGGTGTCGCTGCGCGGCGGGGCGTCGGCCGGGCCCACCCACGCGGCGGCGGCGTCGAAGAGCAACTGATCGGGTGTCGTGTCGAGATACTCGGCGGCGAACCGCAACAGTTCCGGGAGGCCGATGCCGTTCGCCCAATCCGGTCGGGTACCGGCCGGAAGCGCGGCGAGCACGCGGGTGAGTAGTTCGTCCCATTCGGCCGCACTGCTGCGGGACGAGATGTGGCGTTGAAGAGCCTTATAGATGAGCGCACCCATACGTACACGGGGAATCGGCAGGATTCTCGTGAGCTTGAGGCGTGATTTGTGACCGAATCGCACTATCATGCGCCGATCCCGGAGGGACTGTGATGCGCGGACGACAGCTGTGTGTGGTGGGTGTGTCGGTACTGGTGGCCGTGAGCGGCCTGCGAGCGGCGAAACCGCATCTGAATCCGATGGTGACGCTCCTCGAACAAAAGCAGGCCGTGTTCGGCCTGTATCTGCCCTCCGCGCGTCAGGGTGGCCCGGGCGGGCGACAGGGCGCCGGTGGCGCTGCGCCCACGACGCCGCCCGCGGCACCGGCCGCACCGAAAACACCCGCCGAACGCGCGAAGGAAGCCCTCGCGTTTCCCGCCGCGGATTTTCTGTTCGACGGCTCGATGGAAGCGGGCGTCGAGAAGGGGTTGCCGGCGTACGTCGACATGGTCGATGCGCTCGTGACGGGTGGCCTGCAGGTGAAGAGTCCGGCGCCGCGGTTGTCGCAGTCGCTGGTCGTGAAGATGCAGGAGATCGGCACCGACTACGCCAAGGCCACGCAGGCCATCGGGCAGCAGTTGAACGCCGGCGTGACGACGATCATGTTCGTGGGCACGGAGAGCGCGGCGGAGGTCGAGGCTGGCTTGAAGGCGATGCGTTTCAAGGCGAAGGGCGGGACGCGCGACGAGGCGTCGGTCGGAAATGCGCCGAAAGTGTGGGGCATGAGCGAGGCGGACTATCGCAAGAACGCCGATCTGTGGCCGCTCAATCCGGATGGCGAACTCGTGAACTGGACGATCGTCGAGAGCAAGGAAGGGTTGAAGCACGTGCGTGAGATCGCCGCGGTGAAGGGCATCGGCGTGCTGTGGCCCGGGGCCGGCACGTTGCGGCAGGTGTTCTCGGATCCCAAGATCGGCGCGGACGGCAAGCCGGAAATGCGCGCGAATGGACGTGGCGGTCAGGTGCCGGTGACGGTCCTCAACGAGGCGGCCTGGGAAGCGGCGATCCAGCAGGTGCTGTCGGCCTGCAAAGAGTTCAACGTGCCGTGCGGCTATCCGTCGAACACGCCCGAAGACATGGAGATGCGCTACAAGCAGGGTTTCCGCGTGTTCGTGGCCAACTGGGGTGACTCGGGCATGAAGATGGTCGAGCACGGCCTCACGCTCAGCGGGCGGAAGAAGTAGACATGCGCGCCGCGATCACCGCGATCACCGCGTCGGCCGTCGTCCTGTTGTTCTGGGCGACGCCGCACGCGCAGGCGCCGGTGCTCGCGATTGTCGGCGCGACGATCATCGACGGCACGGGCGCCGCGCCGATCACCGACGGCACGATCCTCGTGAGCGGCGACCGCATCACGGCCGTCGGCCCGCGGGCGCAGGTCACGGTGCCGGCCGGCGCCACGCGCGTGGATGCCGCTGGGCAGTGGGCCGTGCCCGGCTTCATCGACACGAACGTGCATCTGTCGCTCTACGGCGGGCAGAACGAGCGCTACGAGACGATGGTGCGCTACCAGCCGCGCTTCGACGACATCGTGATCGAAGCCGCGCAGATCGATCTGGCGCGTGGGGTCACGACCGTCCGCGACAGCTACGGCGCACTCGTGCCGCTCGTGCACGGACGCGACCGGATCCGTCGCGGCGAGGCCGTCGGCGCGCGCATTCTCGCGGCCGGCAACATCCTCGGCTGGAGCGGGCCCTACTCGTTCTCCTTCAGTCGCGTGATGGGACCGCTCACGCCGTTTCAGGAACAGATGAACGACTTCATCGCGCAGGGCGGCGGCGAAGAGTTGATGAACATGACGCCGGAGGAAATCGGCGTCGCGATCAACGCGTATCTCGACCGCGGCGCAGACTTCCTGAAGTACGGCGGCACGAGCCATTTCTCCGAGCCGACGTTCGTCGGCTTCACGTTGGCGGCCCAGAAAGCGCTCATCGAGGCCGGGCATCGACGCGGCGTGTTCGTGGAAACGCATTCGACGAGCATCGAAGGGTTGCGCGAGTCGTTGCTCGCGGGCATTGACGGCATTCAGCATCCCGAGATCCTTGATGGACGCGCGCTGCCCGACGACATCATCCGCACGGTGGTGCAGAAGCAGATCGTGTGCTCGATGCTCATGAGCACGATCACCGGGCCGGCGTGGGAGCGTCACGTGAAGACGCGCGAAGAGGCGTTGAAGAAGATCGCCGACGCCGCGAAGACGCCGGCGAGTCCGGCGCGCCCGAAGACGCTGGCCGAGCGGCGGAAAGAGGCGGCCGACACCGGCGAGGACCTCGAGTGGCGGCGGAAGAACGCCATCGCGCTCATGAAGGCCGGCGCACTCGTCACGCCGGGCACCGACAGCTACTGGGCCGCGGCGCCGGAACTGACGCGCACACCGAAGGTGCCGGATCAGGATCACGGCATCGGGACGCTCATGGCGATCGAAGGGTTTGTCGAACTGGGCTTCACGCCGATGCAGGCGATCGTCGCCGGCACACGCAATGGCGCCGTCGCCGCGCGGATGGGGCGGGACCTCGGCACACTCGAGTCCGGTCGCCTCGCCGACGTCGTGTTGTTGTCGGCGAATCCGCTCTTGGACATCCACAACATCGAACGCACGGCGGGTGTGATTCAGGGCGGCCGCGTCATCGACCGCAGCCGGTTGCCCGAGCAGAGGATCTTGTCGAGTCCGCCATCGACGGCCAGCCGTAGGTAGGCCTGCTTGATCGGCAGCCCTTTTCTTACGCTGCCCACCAAAGTCCCCTAAAGTCACCCCAAAAAGCGTCGATTCCTCAGTCTGAGCGCCGTCCGTTCTCCCCCGAACGCGCGCGCTCGCTTCTGCCCGGCTCCTGAGCCGGGCTGCGCATGGTCCAGCACCGCACTAGGGCGGTTGATGGGCTCATGCGACGAGGTAGAGCGATGTCGACCTGGACCATTGGCAAGCGATTGATCGTCGGGTTTTCGGCCGTGATGGCCGTGCTGTTGGTAGTCGGTGTGTTCGCGGTGAATTCGGTCCGCGAGATCCGCACGCATGCGGACGCCATTGCGCTGGATGCGTTGCCCGGTCTCGAGTTGAGCGGAGATCTCCTGACGCTCGTGGAGAGCAACACCGGTGCCTTGCTCAAGGGCGTGCATGCGGAAACCGCTGACGAGATCGCCGCCGTCGAGGCCACGTTTGCCGAGCAGAAGAAGCAGATCGACGAGAAGCTCGCCAAATACGGCGAGACCATCCACGATGCGATCGATCGCGAGAATTTCAACAAAGTGGCGTCCGCCCGCCAGCACTACATCGACGTGCGCAACGCCGTGATGGAGGTCCGCAAAGCCAAGGGCGAGGCGGCGGCGACGGCCGCCTATCGCAGCCAGGCGGCTGACCCGATCAAGGGGTATGTCGACACGCTCCGCACGCTCAAGGAGTGGAACGTGAAGGCGGCCGAGGAGAATGCGAGCGGCATCGAGGAGGAAGTGCAGAAGTCGATGCTGTGGGTGCCGCTGATGGTGCTCGCGGGCATGGTCATCGGCGCCGTGGTGGCGTTCGTCATCGTCCGCTCGACCTCGGGTGTGCTCTCGCAGTCGGTGAACGAGTTGCGCTCGGGCGCCGAGCAGGTCACGGCCGCGGCCACGCAGGTGGCGGCCTCGGCGCAGTCGCTCTCGCAGGGCTCGACCGAGCAGGCCGCGTCGCTCGAAGAGACCTCGGCGTCGATGGAAGAGATCGCGTCGATGACGACGAAGAATGCGGAGGCGGCGACGCAGGCGGCCACACTCGTGCAGGCCGTGGCGCATCAGGTGCAGACGTCGAATGCGGCGCTCACCGAGATGGTGTCGTCGATGGCGGCGATCACCGAGTCGAGCAACAAGGTCGCGAAGATCATCAAGACGATCGACGAAATTGCCTTCCAGACGAACATCCTCGCGTTGAACGCGGCGGTGGAAGCCGCGCGCGCCGGCGAAGCGGGCATGGGCTTTGCGGTGGTCGCCGACGAAGTGCGCAGCCTCGCGCAGCGGTCGGCGCAGGCGGCGAAGGACACGGCGAGCTTGATCGAAGAGTCGATCGGGCGCGCGCAGCACGGCACGCAGACCGTGGAGCAGGTGGCGACCTCGATCACGGCGATCACGACGAGCGTCTCGGAAGTGAACACGATCGTCGCGGATGTGCGTGAGGCGAGCCAGCAGCAGATGCAGGGCATGGGGCAGGTGTCGCAGGCGCTCCAGCAGATGGAGAAGGTCACGCAGACGACGGCGGCCACCGCGGAGGAAAGCGCGGCGGCGGCCGAAGAGCTGAACGCGCAGGCGGAGACGTCGCAGCAGGTCGTGCAGCGGTTGTCGCAGCTGGTCGGCGGCGGCACGGCGCCGCGCGCCGTGTCTGCTCCGATGGCGGTCGCATCCGCCGCGCCGCGTGGCAAGACGCGCGTCGTCGCGATGACCCCGCGCGGCGCGAAGGCGGCGAAGCCGGCCATGGCCTCGTCGCATGCGGGCAAGACGGCGGAGGATCTGCTGCCGCTCGAGGATACCGGGACCTACGCGAAGTTCTAGTTCGGCACCCGCCGGTGGGGAGCCGGCGGGTTCGTGGTGGCCGGATGCCGCCGGCCTCAACCTGGATGGAGTAAATGAACGTGATGTCGACGTGGACGATTGCCAAGCGATTGGCAGTGGGTTTGGGTGTGTGCGTGAGTGTGATCGTGGGGTTGGGTGCGTTTGCGGTCAGCCGGCTGAACAACGCGGACGAGCTGGCGTCGCACATCGCGCTCGATAGCCTGCCGGGGGTGACGCAGTTCGGGCAGATCCGGGCCAACATCCTGGAGATGACGGGGCTCATGATGGAACACATGGCCTCGGAGGATCCCGCGCGGCTCGATGCGCTCGAGGCGCGGATCAAGACGCTGACCGAGGCGAATGGCGCGTTGATCGCGGAGTACCAGAAGACGATCACGTCGGAAGAGGATCAGCGGCTGTTCGGCGTGTTCAAAACGGCCCGTGAGGCGGGGGTCGAGGGGCGCAAGGCGGTGTTGGCGTTCAGCCGCACGCACGACTCGAAGGCATCATTTGCCAAATTCGAACAGGACTATCGCCCGATTGCCGACGCGATCATCACGTCGGCGAATGCGGTGGCCGAGTTCAACGCGCGCGAAGGCAGCAAGTCCGGCGCCGCGATCACCGCGTCGATGTCGTCGTCAATCGTCTGGGTGGCGTTCGGATCGCTGATGGCGGTGCTCGCGGCGGTCGTGTGCGCGTGGGTCATCGTCCGAGGCACGAATCGCGTGCTCGGCGCCTCGGTGACCTCGCTGTCAAACGGCGCGGCGCAGGTCGTGACGGCCGCCGGTCAGGTGGCGGCGTCGGCGCAGACGTTGTCGCAGGGCGCCACCGAGCAGGCGTCGTCGCTCGAAGAGACGTCGGCGTCGATGGAAGAGATGGCGTCGATGGCGCGACGCAATTCGGAAAACGCGCGTGAGGCCAGCGGCCTCATGGCGCAGGTCGACACGCGCGTGGGCGAGTCGAACCAGCGGCTGCAGGACATGGTGGTCTCGATGCAGGCCATTCAAGAGTCGAGCAACCAGGTCGCGAAGATCATCAAGACGATCGACGAGATCGCGTTCCAGACGAACATCCTTGCGCTCAATGCCGCGGTGGAAGCGGCGCGCGCCGGCGAAGCGGGTATGGGCTTCGCGGTGGTCGCCGACGAAGTGCGCAATCTGGCGCAGCGGTCGGCCCAGGCCGCCAAGGATACGGCGACGTTGATCGAGGCGTCGATCGCACGCTCGACGGAAGGTAATCACAAGGTGAACGAAGTCGCGGCGTCGATCAGCGCCATCACCGAGAGCGTGTCGCGCGTGAAGCACCTGGTCGACGAGGTGCGCTCCGCGAGCGGCGAACAGACGCAGGGCATCGAGCAGGTGGCCCACGCGGTGGCGCAGATGGAGAAGGTGACCCAGTCGCTGGCGGCGACGGCGGAGGAAAGCGCCGCCGCGTCCGAGGAACTGAACGCGCAGGCGGAGACCTCGCTGGCTGTCGTCGCCGAGATCGGCCAGCTCATCGGCCAGTCCACATCGATGTCGGTGCGCGAACCGGGCACGGTGGCGTCGGCGGTCACGCCGATGCCGGTCCACCAGACACGCACGCGCGTATTGGCGATGACTCCGCGCGGTGCGAAACCGGCGAAGCCGGCCACGGCGTCGTCGCCCGGCAAGACGGCGGAGGATCTGCTGCCGCTCGAGGATACGGGGACGTACGCGAAGTTCTAGTTCGGGAACACGCGAACGGGCCGTCCGATGTCAGTCGGGCGGCCCGTTCCTGATGTACGGCCTAAGGAATTGCCGTATGCGTCCGAACGCCGTCCCGTCGATTCTCCCCAGCGAGCGAGCACAGTCTCGGGAGAAACGACGTTCTCACGGTCGGCATCGGCGCGTTCGCCGTGGTCCGGCTGAGGGCGGCGGACGTCCTCGCGACGTCGATCACGGCCTCGGGCCCCGACGGCTTCGGCATGCCGACATCGAGAATGGTGACTCCGGGCTGCGCGCGTTCCGCCACGAGGACCGCCTCGGCGCCATCCGCCGCTTCGAGATACTCCACTTCGTCGAAGTTCAGGCGCAGCGACAGCCGAAGGCCGGCCCGGATCAGGGCATGGTCGTCTGCAATCAAGACGCGCATGGGGAACGATGCGGAGTATATCCGCATCGTTCCCCATGGCATGGTCGGGCCGAGGTGCTAAGGATTTTCCTTACTAAAACCCGTCCGTGCCCGTGCGCGCAAACTCAGCCGTCGGTTCCGGCGCCGGCCGACGCGCAGGCATCCGCAGCACGGACGCAGCACGCGCCGCCGGCGACGGCCGGTGCGCGGCCTTCGGCTGCGACTGGCTGCCCACGATGGCTTCGAGGAGCGAGACCGCGTGCTGGGTCGACTCAGCCTGCGCGTTCAGTTCCTGGCTTGCGGCCGCGCTTTCTTCCGCGGTGGCCGCCGTCGTCTGCGTGACCCGCTCCATCTCCGTGATCGCGCGGGCGATCTGTTCGAAGCCCGAGGCCTGCTCACGGCTCGACGCGTCCACGTCATCCACGAGCGTCTTGACCTTCATGACGCCGTCGTTCAGTGTCGCAATCAGCGTCGACACGCGCTCGACCTGCGTGGTGCCGGCGTCCGTGCGGCCGATCGACGCCTCGATGAGCGACGCCGTGTCGCGCGCGGCCTGCGCCGATCGCTGCGCCAGGTTGCGCACTTCGTCGGCGACCACCGCGAAGCCCATGCCCGCTTCCCCGGCGCGCGCGGCTTCCACGGCCGCGTTGAGCGCGAGGATGTTCGTCTGGAACGCGATCTCGTCGATCGTCTTGATGATCTTCGCCACTTCGCGGCTCGAGTCGCGCACCGCGCTCATCGACGACACCATTTCGCCGAGCGCCACGGTCGAGGTCTGCGCCTCGCGCTCGAGCGTCGCCACCAATTGCGCGCCCTGGCTCGCGGCTTCCGCGTTGCGTCGCGTCATGGCCGCGAGCTCTTCAGTGGAGGCTGACGTCTCTTGCAGTGAGGCCGCCTGTTCGGTGGCGCCCTGCGACAGCGTCTGGGAGGCTTCGGCCACCTGACGCGCCGCCGACACGACCTGCACCGAGCCGTGCGAGAGGTTCTCGACCGCGGCCGACACCGCGCGCGTCACCGCGCGGATGTTGATGACGACACCGGCGATGAGCAGCGAGAAGATCACGATCGCGCTCCAGAAGGTCACTGACGCGCGCATCGTCGCCGCCGCGGCATCCGCCGCCAGCCGGTGGCCGGCTTCGTCGACTTCGAGACGCTGGAACCGCTTCAGCTGCGCCGCCTGCGCGCCCAGATAATCCTTGAAATACATGTCCATCGCGGCAGCGCGATTGGTCTTCGCGACCTCGACGATCTTGTTCTCCGTCGGATCGAGCGTCTCTTCGTCGTTTTTCGCGATCTCCTCGATCAGCGCGCGCGTCTGCGGCTCCTGCGCCAGGCTGCGGAAGTGATCGATGGCGGCGGTGAAGGCTTTGTCGGCGCCGAACTTCTCGTCGACTTCGTTCTTGGCCTTCGCATCCACGAGGAAGGCCCGCACGTGCTGGGCCATCGCGAGCGTGGCGTCGAGACCGTCCTGCGCCGCCTGCGCGTTCTGCGCGAGCAACGTTTGCAGGTCCGTTGCGCTGGCGGCCGCCTGACGCGAGACCACAATCAGCCAACCGGCCATCGCGACGCCGACGGCGAGGGAGACGATGTTGACCCACAGTAGCTTCTTCACAAACAACACTCCTTAAAAGGGCGCCGCACACGACACGGCCATCCACAGAGGAGGGCCTTGAGCCGGTTGCTGACGTGATGTGTTGGCTAATCGGGCCGTGCGAGAGTGGTTTTATTTGGAAAAAATCACCGCACCGACCATGGCGACGGGCGATGTTCGTTCGTGTCAGTTCGAGGCACCGAAAGTTCAAAAAACTATTTTTTCAGTTCGATCGCAATGGCGCGCCGGATCTCCTCCGGGCGGAAGAGCGTGGTGCCGCCGTCGTTGCGGGCGAGCACGCCGTTGATGAAGCACGTCGGCGTGCCGCCGACGCCGACGCCATGCCCGAGGGCCACATCGCTCGCCACCTCGCGCAGGGTGCCGGCGAGCCGCGCATCGAAGTCGGTGATGTGGCCGACCGTGGCGGCCGCGGACCGCACGGCCGCCGGCGTCAGCTGCTCCTGATTGGCGAAGAGCCACGCGATCAGGGCGTCCGCGGTGCCGTTCGGGCGCGCCAGGCGCACGGCGGCCGCGGCTTCACATGCGGCGCTGTGCATCTCCACCGGCACATACGGATTGCACCGGCGGTTGAGCGGGTAGTCGCGCACCTCCACATGCACCGCGCCCGGCTGTTGGCGCGAGAACTCCTCGAAGACCGGTGCATAGGCGCGTTCGGCCGCGCGACAGGCCGGGCACTGCCAGTCGAGGAACATCACCACTGTGACGCGCGCGCCCGGCGCCGACGGGAGCGCCGCGCTGGGACGGGCGAGCCATTCCGCCTCGAACGCCGATGAGAGCGTCTGCGCCGGCGGTGGTGTCGCGGATGAGGCGGATGAGGTTGATGAGGTTGATGAGGTTGATGAGACTGATGAGGGCGATGCCCCGCGGCCCGGCAGCGCGAAGTGCACCGTGCGCGGGTCGCACGCGGGCGCGCATTCCACGCGCACCGAGGCGAGTACGCCGATGAGCACGGCCGCCGCCGCGGCCGCCCACCACCAGCGGTGCGTGCCCCGTGAGGCCGGTGCGGTCGCCGCCGGTCGAAGTGACGCAGGCGCGGGTTCGACGGTCCACGTGCGGAGGCGCGCACTCACCGCCGCGACATCGTCCGTCACGGCGCGGCACGTCGCGCAATCCGCCAGGTGCGCCGCGACCGCCGCGGCGGCCGCGGCATCGAGTTCGCCGTCGCACCACGCCATGAGGGTCTCGGAAGACGGATGCGTCACGACAAGTGCTCCTTCAGTGCGACGCGCGCGCGGAACAGCCGCGAGCGCACGGTGTTGAGCGGAATCGCCAGTAGCGCGGCGATGTCCGCGTAGGACAGCGCCGCGAATTCGCGGAGCAAGACGACCTCGCGGTCGATCGCGTCGAGCGCCTCGACCGCCCGGCGCACGGCCAGCACCGCCGTGAGATCGGTGCTGCAGCCTGGCGGCTCGGCCACGTCGTCCATCGACAGCGCCTGCACGCGTCCCCGCCGGCGCGCGTCGAGCAACGTGCGATACGCGATGCCAAAGAGGTAGCTGCGGAACGCATTCCGCGGTTCATACCGGGACGCGGCGCCGAGCAGGGCCACGAAGGTGTCTTGCGTCAGATCTTCGGCGGTGCGCGGGTCGGGCACGCGTCGGCGGAAGAAGCTCCACACCGCCGAACGATGGCGGTCGAACAGCTCGGCAAAAGCGTCGCCGCCCCCGGTGCGGCACCGCGCCATCAGCTCGTCGTCAGTCACGTGTCTCGTGATGGTAATGGCGGGAGGCGAGGAAAGGTTCCCCGAGGCATTTCCCGAGTCCATAATTCTAGAGACCCGGCTGAGTACCGGAACGGCAGGTAACGAGGACCGGAGATTCGACCCATGACCCGACGCATTCTGATTGGACTGTTGGTGTGCTGCTGTAGCGTGCGACTCGGCGCGCAGGCCCCGGCCGCACCGCCCACATCGGTGCCGCCGACCGCACCAGCCCCGACCACCGCCGCCGCCGCGCCGTGGTTCGAGATGCAGGCGCTCACGGTCGCCGCCCGCTATCGCTACATCGACACGTCGGCGGGCGTTGAGACGGCGAATCATCTGCAGCACAACGGGCAGATGCGGTTCCGCGTGAAGCTCGATCCGGGCGGCCATC
>CAYFLU010000039.1:15601-21573 GCA_964343975.1 uncultured Solibacteraceae bacterium | reverse complement strand
CGGCCGCGCGGCCGAGCACCATGGCCACGATTGCGCGCGGTGAGGCGCCGAGCGCCACGCGAATACCGATCTCCCGTCGTCCCTGGGCCACCTGAAATGCCATGACGCCGTAGACGCCGATCACGGCCAAGAGCACGGCGATGACAGCAAACGCTCCGAGCACGCGCGTGGCGAACCGCTGGCGCGCGAGCGAGTCGTCGACGCGACGCGTCATGGGCTGCACGTGATACAGCGGCAGATCCGGATCGAATGCGCGCATGGCGCCGGGGAGCGACGCCGCCAGCGTCTCCACCGCCCCCGTCGTGTGCACCGCCACGAACAACGCGCGCGCCGGGCTCTGACGATGCGGCCGGTAGAACGCGATGCGCGCATCGGCGTCGAGGCCGTACTGCTTCACGCGACCGACGACGCCGACCACCGTTTCCCAGGGCGAGTCGGCGGCGGCATCGCCGTATTTGATGCGCTTGCCGATGGGGTCCTGTCCCGGCCACAAGGTGTCCGCCATGCGATCGTCGATCACGACGACGCGCGGCGCGGGCGCGCCAGCGTCGGTGTCGGTGAAGAGACGGCCCGCCTTGAGCGGAATCCGCATCGCGGTGAAGTAGTCGCCCGACACCGAACGCTGGTCCGCGTTGAGGAACTTCTCGCCCGGCGGCGGCACGCGTCCCTCGACGGTGATCGGGCCCCAGGCAAAGAACCCGCTCAGGGGCAGCGATGTCACGCCGCCTGCCGCGCTCACGCCCGACAGGCTGCCCAGATGTTCCCAGAGGCGGCGATACCCTTCGATGACAGCGGCGCCGTCCTTGTACTTCGGTGCGGTGAGTGTGACTTCGAACGTCAGCACGCGAGCCGGTTCGAACCCAGGCGCCACCGCAGACAATTGCGTGAGGCTGCGCATGAGCAACGTCGCGCCGATGAGCAGGACCACCGCCACGGCCAGTTCGCCGGCCACGAGCCAGCGCCGGATGCCGTGCCGGCTCGACCACACCGTGGTGCCTGACGCGCCGCGACTGTCGTCGCGCAACACCGACTGCACGTCGATCCGCCACACGCCGACCATCGGGGCGAGCGAAGAGAGCACGGCGGCCGCGGCCGTCACCGCCACCGCGAACGTCAGCACGCTGCCGTTGATGGCGATCTCGCCAAGGCTCGGCAACTCGGCCGGCGGATGCGCGTGCAGCCACCGGAGGGCTGTGGATGCGAGCACGAGGCCGAGGAGTGCGCCGGCGCCAGCCAAGAGTGCGGCCTCACTCAGCTGCTGACGCACCAGTGTGCTGCGGCCGGCGCCAAGCTCGGCCTGGACGGCGAGCGCGCGTTGCCGCGTGAATCCGCGCGACAACAGGAGGTTGGCGACATTCGCGCACGCGATCAGCAGCACGAGGGCCACCGCACCGGTGAGCACCGCGAGCGGTCGCGAGACTCTGCCGGCCACCTGCTGTTGCACCGGGACGATCGAGAAGGTGAGTCCGCCGTTCGGCGGATACACGTCAGGATGATCGCGCCGCAGCCGCGCGGTCAGCTCGTCCATCTCCCGCTGCGCGTCGTCGCCCCGCACGCCGCGCTTGAGGACGCCCATGATGTTGTAGTCCTCGCGCGTCCGCACGCTGGCCGCGTTGGCCGAGAGCGGCAAGGGCAGAAACACATCGCCATCCTCCGCGACACCGAGCGTGGGCAGCACGTCGCGGGGGAGTGCGAACGACGCCGGCAGCACGCCGAGCACCTGCGTGCTCACGCCGTTGAGCCCGATGGTGCGGCCGATAATGGCGGGGTCGCCGCCGTAGCGTCGTCGCCAGAGCCGGTCGCTGAGGATGGCCGTCGCGGGCCGGCCGGGATGATCGTCGGCCTCGACGAAGAGCTGCCCGTACTGTGGCGTGGCACCGAGCATCGGCAGGAGGTTCGACGAGGCACGAATGGCGCCGACGCGCTCGGGGCTGGTGCCTGGATCGGTCAGGTTGTAGTTGGCGCCGAGTGCCAGCGCGAGCGTCTCGAAGCCGCTGTGCGACGTGGCGATGTCGAAGTACTGCGCGGTGGAGAACCAGTCTTCGGCGATGTCGAGGCCGGGGGATCGGTTCCAGAGCTCCGTCAGCCGGTCGGCATCGCGGTAGGGCAGCGGCGTGAACAGCACCGCGTGCACGACGGAGAAGAGGGCGGTCGCGGCGCCGATGCCGATCGCGAGCGAGAGCACGGCGGCGGCGCAGAAGCCGGGGGCGCGCCGCAGGCTGCTGAGCGCGAGGTGCACGTCCCGGCCGATGTCGCGCATGACGAGGCGGACGGTAGCACAAGCAGCGCTACAATCGCGCGCATGTCCACTGCCGCACGTCGTCTTCTCGTCCTGTTGTGTGTGTGTGCCGCGACCGTGAGCTCATCCGCCCGTCAGGCCGCGGCGCCGGTGACGGCCGCCGATCTGTCGGCGCTCCGCCCTCGGAATATCGGCCCGGCTGCGATGAGCGGCCGCTTCGTCGATCTGGCCGTGGTCGAAAAGGACGTGTACACGTTCTATGCGGCGAGTGCCACGGGCGGGATTTTCAAGACGACCGACAACGGCGTGACGTTTGCGCCGGTATTCGAACGGCAGTCGGTGCACTCGATCGGCGCGATCGTCGTCAATCAGCAGAATCCGAACATCCTCTGGGTCGGCACGGGCGAGCGCGCGAACCGGCAGAGCTCGTCGTGGGGCGACGGCGTGTACAAGTCGACCGACGCGGGCAAGACGTGGACGAACGTCGGCCTGCGTGACTCCCATCACATCGGGCGCATCGTGTTGCATCCGACGAACCCCGACGTGGCGTTCGTGGCGGCGATGGGGCACCTGTGGGGACCGAACGCGGAACGCGGACTGTATCGCACCACCGACGGCGGCAAGACGTGGGCGGCCGTGCTGCAGGTGAATGCCGACACGGGCGTGGTGGATGCGGCGATGGATGCGTCAGATCCGATGATCCTCTACGCGGCGACGTATCAGCGGCGGCGCACGGCGTTTGGCTTTGACGGCGGCGGCCCGGGCAGCGCGCTCTACAAGAGCACGGACGGCGGCACGACGTGGAAGAAGTTGACGGGACACGGCTTGCCGACCGGCGAGTACGGCCGGATCGGCATCTCGATCTATCGCAAGGATCCGAAGGTCGTCTACATCTCGATCGAGCAGGGCGCGAAATACAACGCGTCGACGGCCTACATCATTCGCAAAGGCGGGGTGTACCGCTCGGACGACAAGGGCGAGAACTGGACGTTCAAGAGCGACTGGAACCCGCGTCCGATGTATGCGAGCCAGATCCTGGTCGATCCGAATGACGATCAGCGCATCTACATGGTCAACTCGTACAGCTACTCGGATGACGGGGGCAAAACCTTCCGGCCGGCGCGCCAGACGCTCCATGGCGACGATCGTCTCGTGTGGGTGGATCCGAAGGATTCCCGCCATGTGATCAAGCTCGATGACGGCGGCATCGGGTTGTCGTACGACCGCGGCAACAAGTGGCTCTACATCACGACGCTGCCGGTGAGTCAGTTCTATCGCGTGGCCGTTGACAACGCGACGCCGTACAACGTCTTCGGCGGTCTGCAGGACAACGGCTGCTGGACGGGACCGAGTGCCAATTACTCGAGCGTGGGTATTGGCAACGACGAGTGGAAGCGCCTGTGCGGTGGCGACGGCTTCTTCGTGGCCGCCGATCCGACCAATCCGCGGTTCGTGTACTCCGCGTCGCAGTTCCTCGGTCTCGTGCGCAACGACACGAAGACCTGGCAGAGCGTCGACGTGCGGCCGGGGGATCCGACCGGCGCGATCAGCGGCCGCCGCAACTTCGATGTGTACCAGCAGAAGCTCCCCGCGCCGGAGCTCGGCAATGCGATGCATCCAGCGAATTGGGACGCGCCGTTCATCCTCTCGCCGCACGATCCGAAGACGATCTGGGCCGGCGGTCAGCACCTGTTCCGCAGTCGCGATCAGGGCACGACATGGCAGGACCTCGGTGACATGACGACGGGCGTGGACCGCCGTACGCTACCGATCATGGGCCGCATGCCGAGCGACGACGTGCTGTCACTCGATGATGGTGTGCCGTACTGGCCGACGATCTCCGCGTTGGCCGAATCATCGAAGCTGCGCGGCCTTGTGTATGTCGGCACCGACGACGGCCGCCTCCGCGTGTCGAAAGACGACGGCAAGACGTGGACGGATCTGCAGGCGAAGGTGCCGGGTGCGCCGGCCGGCGCGTGGTTCAACGGCCTCGAGCCGTCGCATCACGCCGCGGGCACCGTCTACATGACCATCGACAACCACCGCAGCGACGACTTCAAGAACTACGTCTACAAGTCGACCGACTTCGGCCAGACGTGGTCGTCGATCGCCGGCGACCTGCCGGCCGGCCGCGTGGCGCGCACGATTCGCGAAGACGCGAAGAATCCGAATCTGCTCTACCTCGGCACGGAGTTCGGGCTGTTTGTCACGATTGACCGTGGTGCGCACTGGGTGCCGTTCGGCGTCAACATGCCGACCGTGCCCGTGAATGATCTGCTCGTGCATCCGCGCGACAACGATCTCGTGCTGGCGACGCACGGGCGCGGCGTGTGGATTCTCGACAGCGCCAGCGCGCTCCAGCAGCTCACACCGGTGGTGGCGGCATCGAAGGCGGCGCTCTTCTCGATCAAGCCCGCGACGATGATCCGCTATCAGAACCTGAAGCCGCATCTTGGCGACATGTATTTCAAGGGCGAGAACCCGGTGGCGGGTGGCGTGATCGACTACTGGCTCGGCGCCACGCCGGGCACGATCGCGATCACGGTTCTCGACGCGGCCGGCAAGGTCGTGAACACCCTCACGCCGACGAAGCAACATGGCGTGAATCGTGTGGTGTGGTCGCTGCGCAAGGCCGACGTGTCGGCCGGCGGCACGCCGGTGGCGGTTGACGATGAGGGGCAGCCGATCGGCGGGCGCGTCGCGGGGCCGTATGTGGCGCCGGGCACCTATACAGTGCAGCTGACGGTGGACGGGCAGACGTTCAAGTCACCGATCGTGGTCAAGGAAGACCCGCGCATCGACGTGACGCAGTTCGAGCGCAAGGCCTGGGCGGATGCGCAGATGGCCGTGGGTGATTTGTACACGCGCGCGCTGGCGGTGAACGGCGCGCTCGCGAAGGCGCCGGCCAGTCCGACACTCGCCGAGAAGAAGCGCCTGGCCCGGGAGCTGGTGTCGCACCTGAACCAGCTCTACAACGACCTCGACAAGTGGGTCGGCAAGCCGACCGCGGACCAGCTGTCGCGTCTCGCGAAGTACCGCGACGTCACGGCCCGCCTCGAGAAGTAGCGCCGGGGCGGCGTCTGGCTCACCGCGCCACGCAGGCGGTCGTCACCGGTCGCTGGGGCGCGGCAATCGCCGTGCCGCCCGCGGCGGTCAGCGCGGTATTGAACGCCGCGAGATCCTTCTCCAGAAAGTCGCGATAGCGGGCGAGCGACTGATCGCCTTTGGCGCACGCTGTGTCGATGGCGGCGATCACGCTCGGCGCCGGTCTCATGTCGGCGTATTCGAGATCCGCCAGGATCGACGCGAAGCCGCGGTTGCCGGCGAGTGTGGTGATCACCGCCGCGCCGGCGCGGTCGAGCGCCTGCAGGGCCGCGTTGGCGCCTGAATGCGTGGCCACCGCCGTGCGCGCGGCCGTGCGCACGCGTCCGATGACGTCGATCGCGAAGCGGCTGTTGCCGATGCCGTGCATCAGCCGCTGCTCCTGCGCAAACTGCGCCGTGAGATCCGCGGCCGAGGCCTCACTGCGCGGGTCGTTCACGACCGTGAGCTTCTGCGTGAGCGTCGTGCCGCCGGCGATGAGCCGCACCTCATACGCGCCGGGCAACACCAGTGAGCCGAGCGGCTGTTGCTTCGGCGACTGCCCGTAGATCGCCGGCGCAATCAGGCCGAACGAGACCGTATCGGCTTCCACGCCTTCGCCGTTGAAGTCGAGCGCCGGCGGCGTCGTGTA
>CAYFLU010000039.1:0-15501 GCA_964343975.1 uncultured Solibacteraceae bacterium | reverse complement strand
GTCCACGTCTTGCCCATGTCGCGCGTGACCTGCACGATCCCGTTCGAGGTGCCGGCCCACAGGATGTTGACGTCAACGGGCGACGCGGCGATGGCGGTGATCGTGCCGTTGTTGCCGAACGGCGCGCCCGGCGTCGTGCGATCGGTGCGCGCCGCGAGATCGCCGCTGATGCGCGTCCAGGTGATGCGATCGCTCGACGCGTAGACGAACTGCGAGCCGACGAACATCCAGTGCGGGTCCTTCGACGACAGCGCCATGCCGGGCCGCGGACCGAAGCGGTCGTCGGGCGCCGGCCAGAACACCGGGCCGGCCTGACCGGTCTGCCGATCGAAGCGCGTGATCACATGTCCGCCGCCGTGCGAGTACACGTACCGCGGATTGAGCGGGTCCGTGAAGATGTAGCCCTGCTCGTAGCCGCTCACCGGATACCAGTCTTCCGGACGGATCGCGCCGAAGTCGCTGCGGCTGAGGATCGACACCGTGCCGCTGTCCTGCTGTGCGGCATAGATGCGATACGGAAACTGATTGTCGGTCGTGACGAAGTAGAACTCGCCGTTGGGCATCGTGTACCACGGCGTCCACGTGGCGCCGCCGTCCACGGTGATCGCGGGCCCCTGATCCGCGCCCATCAACATGCGGCGCGGATTGGTCGGGTCGATCCACATCGCGTGCGGGTCGTCGCCACCCGGCGCGCCCTTGATCGCCTCGAGCGTCTTGCCGCCATCCGTCGAGCGATACACCGCAGTGCCCATCGTATAGACGACGTCGGGGTTCTTCGGATCCACGTAGAGCCGCCCGCCGGCGCTCGCCAGTTGCGATGTCATGAGCCGGAACGTCGCGCCGCCATCGTCGCTGCGGAAAAGACCGCCGCCGCCACGCCCGCCGCCGATCACATAGAGCCGCTGCGCGTTGGTGTTCGGCGCGGCCACGATCGTCGTGCCCGACACGGTGAGTCCCGCGGGCGAGAGCTTGGCCCACGTGGCGCCGCCGTCGTTGGATTTGTGCAGGCCGTTCGTGAGGCTCGCGTACACGATCGACGGCGCCGCCGAGTCCATCGCCAGCTCCACCGCACTCGTCGCGTTGTCCACGAACAATGTGTGCGCCCAGGTCTTGCCGCCGTCGGTGGTGCGATACACGCCCCGAGCCGCGCTCGGGTTGTTGTTGTAGAACACCATCGAGCCGAAATTGCCGCCCGAACCCACGGCCGCGATCGCCACATCCGGGTTGCGCGGATCGATCACGAGCGCCGTGATGTACTTCGAATCGGCGAGGCCCGCGGCGTGCCACGACTTGCCGGCGTCATCGGAGCGGAACACACCGGCGCCGAGGATGTTGCTACCGGTGCCGACGTACAGGATGTTGGGGTTCGACGGCGCCACGGCGACAAAGCCGATGCCCGTCACGGGCAAGCTGTCGGAGATCGACGCCCAGGTGAGGCCGCCGTTGGTCGACTTCCACAGCGCGCCAGACGGCGAGCCCGCGTAATACGTCGTCGGATCGCCCGGCACACCGGCCACCGTCCACAACCGTCCGGCGCGGTGCGGTCCGACGAGTCGCCAGCGCAGATCGGCGAAGCGGGCGCCGTCGCCGCCGCTCTGTGCGGCGATACCGGCGGAAAACGACGCAGCGAGGAGGAGCAGCAGGGCGGCGAGGCGCTTCATGGGGCGATAGTAGCGCGGACCTGCGTTACTCTGCTCACGTGCCTCAGCCGCTCGTCAGCATCTGTACGCTCACCTACAACCACGAGCGCTACATCCGCGATGCGATCGACAGCTTCCTGTTGCAGCAGACGACGTTTCCGATCGAGATCGTGACGCATGACGACGGCTCGACGGATGCGACACAGCGGATCGTGGATCGCTATGCGGCCGAGCATCCGGCGCTGATCCGGTCGATCGTGCAGCCCGCCAATCTCTACTCACAGGGCGTGCGCGGCATCCTGGCGCGGTTTCTGCTCCCTCACGCCACCGGCAAATACATTGCGCTGTGTGAAGGCGACGACTACTGGACCGATCCGCGCAAGCTGCAGATCCAGATCGACTTCCTCGAGACGCATCCGGAGTTCGCCGGCAGCTTCCACGAAACGCAGGTGCTCAACGAAGACGGGACGCCGGGGCGCGTGATGGGCGAGAAGGCGCCGGGCATCATGACGGCGGCCGACACGTTCGCGATGTACTCGCCCTTCCATACGTCGTCGTTCGTGTGTCGACGCGACATCGGCCCGATGCCCGACTGGATCGGCGAGGTGGTGAGCGCGGACATGGCGCTGTTCTCGATCGTGGCCGCGAAGGGCGCGCTCTGGAAGGCGCCTGGGCGGATGAGCGTGTACCGCAAGACCGGGCCGGGCATCACGTCGCTGGCGACGACGACCGACCGATTTCACGAGCAGCGGATCGCGCTCATGCAGCGGCTGGATCAGTTTCACGGCGGCCGGTATGCGGCGCAGGCCCGCGCGGTGATCGCGCAGCACGAGCGCGCGATCGCGAAGACGCGGACGTCGTAGCGCCGGGCGCGATCGGGTTCTGCAGAGACATGTTGTCGGCGCGGCCGCATCGGCCGCATACTCCCGAGCGGGAGATCCCGCCATGCCATTTCACTATCTGATGTGCGCGCGCAATGTCGTCTCACGGGCGTTTGGCGCCGAGCCGGGCGACATCCGGTTTCTCAAAGTCCCGATGGAGCGTGGACGGCTGCCGAAGCCGTCAGATGAAATCGATCCGAACCGGTGGATCAGGGAAGTGACCGTGCTGGCGCAGCGCACGAAGGGCGGCAAGACCGGCTCGGATGGCGATGTGCTGATCTGGGTGCACGGCTACAACAACGACCTGCCGGCCATCATGAAACGGCAGTCGTATCTGGTCGCCGATCTTGAGAATGCCGGATTCGACGGCGCGGTCGTGTCGTTCGATTGGCCCAGCGACGACTCGACGCTGAACTACATCGAAGACCGCTCGGATGCCTCGGCGGTGGCGCGCCACCTCGTCACGGACGGCGTGACGCGGCTCAATCAACTGCAAGACGCCGGCTGCAAGCTCAACGTGCATCTGCTCGGCCACTCCACCGGGGCCTATGTGATTCTCGAGGCCTTCGAGCAGGCGCAGCGCGATGGCGAGCTCTACAAATCGCCCTGGCGCGTCGACCAGATCGGCTTCATTGCCGGCGACATCGCGGCCACCTCCCTCGATGCGGGGCCGAACGGCGCCAAGACGATGTTCGATCGGTGTGTGCGGGTCACCAACTACTTCAACGGCGATGACCATGTGCTCGCGGTGTCGAACGCGAAGCGCTTCGGCACGAGTCCACGCGCCGGTCGCGTCGGCGCCACGTCGAATCGCGACGGCAAGGTCGCGAATGTCGATTGCCGCACGTGGTTCGAGCAAAAGGATCCGGCGACGTCCACCTTCGACGGCACGTTCGCGCACTCGTGGTACATCGGCGATGCCGTGTGGGCGCGCGACTGGGCGATGACGATGAATTCCGGCCTCGACCGGCGGGCGATTCCGACGCGGTCGGTGCGGGCGAATGGCGATCTGGAATTGCAGGATTCGCCGCGTCCGCTGCACGAAGACGCGTGGGCCGCTGAGACGCCGAGGGCGGCGAAGAAGCTCGCGGCCGACGGTCAGTAGCCTGCCGGACTACGACGCGCGCGTGGCGGCCGCCGGCGCGGCGCCGTAGACAGCCTCGTACTCGCGCGCGTTGGCGGCGATCGTCTTCACCGGTCTGATCGTGCTCCGCAGGCGATCGACGAGCGCGGGGTCGTTCAGAAAGCGCGTCATTGCAACCGCAAGGCTCGCGTCCGAGTGTGGCGGCACGACGAGCCCGTCCACGCCGTCCTCGACGATGTCGCGGACGCCGCCCACATCGGTGGCGATCACCGGCACGCGCGCCGATAGCGCCTCGAGCACGGTCAGCGGATAGTTCTCGCGCCGCGAAGGCACGACCGCGACGTCGATCTCGCTGTACAGCTTTCCGAGATCGTCTGGCGTGAATGCGCCGCAGTATCGGATGCGCGGATGCTTCTTCATCACGCGCTTCAGTTGCGCAAAGTAGTCTGGCTGGTACGCCTCGCCGTACACCCGCAGTTCCCAATTCGTGCCGCGCAGCTGCTGCGCCGCGCTGACGAGCAGATCGAGCCCCTTCCGAGAAATGATCTGGCCGAGGTAGCCAAACACTACCCGCGTGCGCGGACCGGGGCGCTCTGCGGGCGGCACCGAGAGCCAGCCGAGCGGCAGCACCTCAGGTCGCGCGAACCCAAACTTCGCGTGCACGTCAGCCAGGAAATTCGACGGCGAGTAGTTCACGTCGATCGCCGCGTACGCGGCCTTCGTCGTGGCGTCCCGCTTCTTGAAGAATGTCACGGCGGCCGGCTCCGGCGCGCGCTGGAAGCCGTTGAGGCACGCGGCGCACTTCTCCGGCGTCTCGGGGCCGCTGCACTCGCGGCATTGTGTGTCGAGCATGTGGCCCATCGCGCAGAGCAGCCAGTAGTCGTGCAGCGTCGCCACGGTCCGGATGCCAAGCGCCTTCGTGATGAGCGGCAATCGCGCACTGAGGCGGTAGAGCAAATGAAAGTGGACCGCGTCGAAGCGCTCCGTGACCAGCAACTCGTGGAACGCGCGCTCAACCGCCGGCTGCTCGAAGCAGTACTGCGGATGCCGGTTCAGCAGTGGTTCGCGGTCATTGACGATGAGCTGGTAGACGGGGAGGCCTTCGAAGTCGGTGCGGCGGAGCTGATAGGGCTCGATCGTTGAATCGGCCGGTTCTGTGGACGCGTTGACCGGATAGAGCACGCGCACGTCGTGGCCGAGTGCGACCAGCTCGCGCGCTGTCTGGAGCGCGAACAGCTGCGCGCCGGCCAGCTTGTACGGCGGAAAGTCGTGGCACACGAACAGGATCTTCACGCGTGCACCTGCGGGGGCGTCTGGCGCGGCAGCAACGTGTCGGGGCGTCCGCGGAACTGCCCCCAGAACGTCAGGTACTTGTCGTAGAACGGGTACTTCTGGCGCAGGCGCGCGCGCGAGGCTTCCTGCTTCACGCGCTTCTTCGCGAGATGCTCTTCGGTCTCGACGTAGTCATACAGGATCACCGGTTCAGGCCAGTAGATCTGCTTGCGCGGGTCGTTGGTCTGACTGAACAGGCGAATCGACAACTCCACGCCGCCGCCGCCGAATGTGATCTGGTCGTCCCACCCGCCGGCGGCAAAGAACGCCGTGGCCGCGTACGACGTGTTGCCTTCGATGTCCGCGAAGACGGGGAAGGGCTGCTGGCCGAGGTCGTAGTGCTTCGCCAGTTGGTTGAGCGGATTCCGCGTGCGCGGACGCACCACGCCGCGCACTGCCACGACGTCGAACCGCTCGAAGGCGTGGCGGTGTGCGGCCACCAGATCCCCCTCGGGCATCGCGTCGTCGTCGACGAACAGCAGAATCGGCGCGTTGGCAAACACGGCGCCGATGTTGCGCGACAGGTACGCGCCCGTGTTCGTGTTCAGGGTCACGACGATGTCGACCCACGGCCGCACGGCGGCCATCTCGGCGTCGCTGGCGCCGTTGTTGACGAAGATGATCTCGACCCGGTCGCGGTCGTGTGCGCCGAGCGCCTGCAGGGTTGCGAGCGTGTCGTCGGAGTATTGCCACGCGACGACCACGATCGACACGGCAGGCGCGACGCGTTCCGTCAGCAACTCGGCGCGCTCGAAGACCGGCTCGTAGAGCGGACCCTTCTGGCGCCACCGGCGCTGACCGAGCTTTTCATACAGGTTCACTTTGCCGGGCACGGACGGCGCGACCACGGCCGGGCGGCGTGGCGCGATGTCGCTGGCCTTGCGCGTGAGCAGGTCCTCGCGGCCCTTGTAAAGCTCCCAGAAGTCACGGAAGAAGTGCCACTGCGGATGCTTCGCGATCAGCCGCTTGCGGGAGGCCTCCTGTCGCGCAATCTTCGATTCGCTGGCGCCGCCCATCTTCGGGTCGTGGAGGAGGACGGCGTCGGGAGAGTAGATCTGCGTGCGGAAGTCGGGGTGCAGCGCCAGCAGGCGAATTGAGAGGTCGAGGCCGCCGCCGAACTGAATCTGGTTGTCCCAGCCGCCGACGCGGTAGAAGGACTCCGCGCGGAACGCGCTGTTCCCTTCGACGTTGGGGAAGTCCGGGCACGGCGTCAGGCCGCGGTCGTAGTGCCCGTAGTGTTCCCGCAGGTACCGCTCGTCGATGTCCGTGCGCTTCGGCAGCACGCGGCCGCGGACGGCGACCACGTCGTAGCGCGCGAAGGCATCGAGATGCGCCTGCACGAACCCCCGCGCGGGCAGGCCGTCGTCGTCGACGAAGATCGGCACGGCGCCAGTGGCGAACGCGGCGCCGATGTTGCGCGCGAGGTAGGCGCCCGTGTTGTTGTGGAGCCGGATGTAGGTGTCGACGAGCGGCACGATCGGCTGCATGTCGGCGTCCGGGGCGCCGTTGTTCACGAACACGATCTCGACGTCGTCCGGCGTCTGCGCGCGGAGGGCGCGCATGGTCTCGAGCACGTCGGGCGTGAACATCCACGAGATCAAGACGAGTGAGGCGCGCGGCGCGGTGATCGCGCGGCGCCGGTCGACACGATCCAACTCGCGCTCGAAGGCCGGCCGGTACGGCGCCCAGCCAATCCTGGCGAGCGCTGCGGCCAATGCGTCGGCGGTCGGTGACGCGCCTGGCACGCGCGCGGGGCCGACGGGGCCAACGGCGTCGATCCCCTCTTGGATGTGGGCGGCCAGCCGGTCATTGAGCGCGCGAATGTCGAAGTGTGCGTGTGCGGTGACTGGCGCGGCGGCCGACAGGCGGGCGCGCAGATCGGCGTCGTCGATCAGCCGCTGCATCGCGGCGGCGGTGCCGGCGATGTCGCGTTCGTGCACGAGGAAGCCCGTCTCGCCGTCGCGGACGAGCTCGGGAATGCCCGCGTGGTACGAGCTGATCACCGGCAGGCCCATGGCCTGGGCCTCGATCAGCGTCACCGGCAGACCTTCCTGATCACCGTCGGCGGCCGTCACGCTCGTGAGGATCAGCGCGTCGGCGTGCCGCATCGCCTCGAGAACCGTGTCTTTGTTTCGGGCGCCGAGAAACTCGACGTACGGCTCGAGGCCCAGGGCCTGCACGAGCCCGGTCAGCCGTTCGTGCAGGGGACCCTCGCCGAGGATCTGATGGCGGACGCGCGTCAGGTCCGGCAACTCCGCGAGCGCGCGAAGCGAAAACTCGAAGCCCTTCTTCTCGACGAGGCGGCCAACGCTCAGCAGTCGCACGATGCCGTCGGTCGACGGCTGGCGCGTGTCGGGCCGGAACTGGCTCAGGTCCACGCCGTAGCGATGCACGTGGATCTTGTCCGCGGGGCAACCGAGGCCCACGAGCACGGCTTTCATGGCGTCGGTCGGCGTGGTGATCAGATTCGCGCGCGTGAAGAGGTAGTCGTAGCCGCGCGGGCCGTTCACCTTCACGAAGCGTGACGCATCGTGACCGTGAAACGACACCATCACGAAACCGTCCCAGGCACGGAACAACGGCTCGAGGCGTCGGAAGAGATTGCCGTAATGGACGTGGAACGCCGCAATCTGGTCGAGCTGTGCAAACGGATGGCGGGCGAGGAACTTCCGCAACCAATCCTGCTCGGTCGTGTTCGGCATGTCCGAGATGTTCAGGTACTGCGTGCGATCGAGTAGGCCGTGCGCGAGCACGGCTGGATGCACAGGGCCGGCGCTATCGGCCGGCGGACGGGTGGCCCAGTTCTCGAGCGGCAGGCCGTGTTCGATCAGGCCGACCATCTCGTCGAGAATGAACGTCGACGAGAGCGCGGGGAACTCCCCTTGCACGCAGACGATCTTCTTCATGACGCCGCCTGTGCCGGCGCTGCCAGCTGCAGCGATTCCGGAATGCGCCCGATCGCCGAACTGGCCAGGATCGCCTGTTCGGCCTCTCCGAGCGGACGGTACAACGATGGGTGGTTGGCGACGATTTGCGCCTTCGCGATGCGGTCGAACTGCTGACGCGATTCGAGCATCGACTGCTTCTTGCGCCGGTACGTGAAGAGGGGCAGGTGGAGGTTCGTGCCGCGGAAGCCGCGTTCGACCGCGCCGGCGACGAAGATCAACCTCAACATTCACTCCGCCAATCACGTCGAAGGGCTCGATCCCGATCCCGACTACGTGAATCCGCGCACGTTCGAGCTGGCCGCCTGTGGCGCGTTTCAGCTCGTCGACGCGCGCGCGCCGCTCGCGGCGCTGTTCCGAGACGACGAGCTGGCGACGTTCCGGTCGCCGGCCGAATTGCGACAGAAGATTGCGTACTACCTCGCGCACCCTGACGAACGGGCCGCCATCGCCGCGCGTGGGCGCGCGCGCGTGCTGGCCGAGCACACCTTCGCGCATCGCGTGCAGCGGATCTTTGCCGAGCTCTTGCCGGCGGAACTGCAGCCGCAGCGGCCAGGCGCGGCGCGCGGTCTCGCGCAGGCGATCGACGCGCTCGAGCGCACGTCGCCGAAGATGACGCCCGACGAGGCGATGATGCGCGTGCTCCAGCACGTGCAGCAGGGAGAGCTCTGACGTGAAGCGCATTCTCGTCATTCAGCTCTGCCGCATCGGCGACATCCTGATGACCGGTCCGCTCCTGCGCGGCCTCCGGCGCGCGCATCCATCGGCCGAGATCTCGCTGATGGTGATGGACTCGTTCGCGTCCACGCCGCTGCCCGCGCGGCTCTACGACCGGCTGCTCGTGTTTCCGCTCGGCGGTCTGGCCGGGTCGCTCGCATCGAAAGACGCCGGCTGGGAGCCGGCGCTCGACGAGCTGCGCGCGTTCGTGAAGACCGCTGCGCCGGCCGCCTACGATCTCGTCGTCAATCTCACGCACACCGACATGTCGGCGCTTCTCACGTCGCTGATGCCCGCGAAGAAGCGGGTGGGCCTCGTGATGCGCGCCGACCGGCGGAAGGGCATCGACAGTTCCTGGATGACCTACATGCGGGCGTCGGTCCGCTCACGCGACTATTCGTGTTTCCATCTCGTCGATCTGTTTTCGTGGACCGCGGGCGTCGGACGGGACGCCGGCGGCCTCGAGATCGACGTGCGGGACGAGGATCGCGCGTGGGCGGAGGCGTTTCTCGCCGCCCAGGGGCTCCAGCAGGCATCGGTGATTGCCATTCAGCTCGGCGCCAGCGCCGAGTCGAAACGCTGGCCCGTGGAGCGGTTTGCCGCGCTGGCCGACGCGCTCGATCCCTCGCTGGGGGAGATCCTGCTCGTCGGCGGCCCGGCCGACCGCGACCTCGGTCACCGCTTTGCCGCTGCCGTGAAGCGCCGCGTGTACACCAGCATCGGCGATTCCTCGTTGCGGCAGCTGGCCGCGCTCCTCGAACGCAGCCGCTTGCTCATCACCAACGACACCGGCCCGATGCACGTCGCGGCCGCCGTGGGCACGCGCGTGATGGACTTGTCATCCGGTCCCGTGTGTCCGTACGAAACCGGCCCCTACGGCGAAGGCCACGTCGTCATCGAGCCCGAGATGTCGTGCTATCCGTGTCCGTTGGACTCGGAATGTCATCACTTCGCGTGCCGTACTGCGGTGACACCGGAGGACGCCGCAGCGGTGGCGCGCTTTGCGCTCGGTGAAGGCGGGGCGCCGCATCTCACGGGGGCGAGGCTGTTGCAGGCCCGCCGGGTGGGCCGGACGGGGCGGATCGAATTCCTGCCGGTGGGTGACCCGCCGACCGTGCGCGACGCCGTGCGCAGTATGGCGGCAGCGATGTGGGAAGACTCGCTGAAGGCGCCCGATCGCACGGGTGATGGCTGGTCGGAGGGCTCGGACACGGCTGTTGATGCCTATACACACGAGGGCGGCGACGAGGCGAGCCGTCGTGTCATTGCCGAGGCGCTCGACGCCGTCGCGCGCGAAGCCGATGCGGCTGCCGCGCTGCTGCGCACGTTGCCGTCGGCGGCGCCCGCCAAAGTGCAGGCGCTCGGCGAACGCGTGCACGCGTCGCTCGAGAAGTTGCTGGCGCTCGGGGAATCCACACGGGCCACGCACGCGCTCGTGACCCATCTGCGGTACGAAATCGATTCGATCGTGGCCACCGACCTCGCGTCGATGGCGCGCCTGCAAGCCGCCGCCTATGCGGCGACGGCTGCGCGCGCGCGAACGCTCGCGCAGCCGCTCGGGGTGCTGACTACTTCTTGACCATGTGGACGAGGCCCTTCATGGCCGCGTACACGAACGGCTTGTAGTGCGGGCTCTCGCTCGAATGGCACTTCGTGCAGGCGTCTTCGTCCGGCGTCTTCGCGATCGCGCCCTTCACCATCGCCTTGGCCTTCGCCTGCTGCGCGTGCGTCGCGCCCGGCCCATGGCAATTCTCACACTGCACGCCGGGGAAGCGCGGCTTCGCGCCGTCGGCCTTGATCATCGCCGGCGAGCCCGTGACGTGACAGCGAATGCACTTGTCGCCTTCGCGATCCGCCGGCCCGAGTTTGCCGATGGCCTTCGAATGCTTCGTCGCGGCCCACGCGTCGTAGTACGCCGCATGACACTCCTTGCATCCGTCAGCGCCGATGTAGCCGCCGTTGTCCTGCTGCGCCGTTGATGCCGGCTCTTGCGACACCTTCGCCGACGTCGAGCCACGCGCTGCGACCACTGCACCAAGCACGATGATGCCGATCAGTACGCCCAGGGTTTTCCTGTACATACACGCCTCCTTCCGTCCCTATGGCCATTGTGGCACCGCCACACGGGGGGAGTACTGCCGGGTATTCGGCAGTGATCAGCGACGACGGAAGACGCCTTCGTAGATCACCGGCGGACCGGCGGCGCGCACGGCATTCGGGCCGGGGCGGTTGTATTCGGTGAGCGGGCCGTCACTGGCACGGGCAAAGCCCACACGCGCGAGCGCGTCGACGAGTTCCTGCTCGGTGAGGAAGCAGCAGGGATCGCCGTTCCACGACGAGAACACGAACGACTCGCCCGGATCCGGTGTGGCGTCCGCGGCCAGCGTGTGGCGGGAGAAGGTGAAGACGAACAGGCCCGCATCGGGCGCGGCCACGCGCGCGGCTTCAGCGATCGCCGCGTGGAATTCATCGCCGGATCGCGCGAGGTTCCAGATGCCGTGCGCAACAACGAGATCAAACGACGCGTCGGCAAACGGCAAGGGCGCCATCGGCGCGTGCATCCACGACACGGTGGCGTGCGGCGCTTCGTGAGATGTACGGGCACGCGCGGCGTCGAGCATCGGCAAGGACAGATCCGTTCCCGTGACGTGGTACCCGAGCGCCGCGAGCGGCAACGCGTTCCGTGCCGCGCCGCAGCCGATGTCCAGGGCGCGCGGCTGTGGCACGCGTGAGCGCTCGGCTTCAGCGAAGGCGAGGAGTTGGGGATTGGGCGTGCTGGTGACGAACCCACTCACCGCGCGCGGATCCTCCCAACGAGGCGAGACGCGCGTGGTGGTCATGGCTCAGGCTGTGCGATCGAACTCGAGGTAGAGCGGTCCGGCGCCGAGGAGCGCGAGCAGGGAGTACGTCCATTTGCCCGGCACGTTCACGACGGAGAACGTGGCGTGCTCGCCTGCCTTCAACTCGAAGTCGAGCGTCTTCCACACGAGCGTGTTGTAGGCCTTGATCTTGTGCGGCCCCGGGGCGATCGGCTTGGTGACCTGCTGTCCGTACAGCAACGTGCCCAGCGGCTCGCCATCGATCGTCATGATGATCTGGCGGTGCTGGACGTCTTTCTCGGACGTGCGGGTGACGGTGACGAAGGAGTCCATGTCGCGGATGCCGATTCGTGCCTAACCCATCTATCATACGCGTGACCGTGATCGACGT
Organism: uncultured Solibacteraceae bacterium; assembly: GCA_964343975.1. GTDB lineage: Bacteria > Acidobacteriota > Vicinamibacteria > Vicinamibacterales > SCN-69-37 > SCUN01. The sequence continues at coordinate 3,692 of CAYFLU010000039.1, read as the reverse complement.
GTTACCCGCGTTCTTTGCGCGCGCTGTGGCGCGCGACCCTGCACACATCGCCGTGGACGAGCCGGGCGTCGGCGCTCGTGCCCGCCGGCGTTTCACCTATCGCGACATCGCGCGCTGGTCGCATGCGCTCGCGCATCAACTGTCGTCGGTTGTGACCGGCGAATGCGTGGTCGCCGTGCTGTTGCCGCGTCGCGCCGAGGTGTACGTGGCGCAGCTCGGCATCATGCAGGCCGGCGCGGCGTACACCTGCATCGATCCGTCGTTCCCCGACGACCGCGCGGGCTGGATGCTCGACGATGCCCAGGCGGTGGCGCTCGTCACCGACGCCGACGGCGCCGCGCGCGCGCGCCGGGCCGGATGGACGACGCCGATCATCGACATCGCGATTCCCCAGAGCGCCTGGCGCGACACGCCGCCCGCGCCGTCGTGGCTCGGCCCCGAGACCCTCGCGTATCTGATCTACACCTCCGGCACCACCGGCCGTCCGAAGGGTGTGGCGATCGAGCATCGCGCCATCGCGAACCTCGTCGCCCACGACCTCGACGCGTTCGGCCTCACCCCCGCCGATCGCGTGTCGCAGAACTCGTCGACGTCATACGACTCGTCCGTCGAAGAGCTGTGGTTCGCCTTTGCCGCCGGCGCGACGGTCGTCGTGGTGGACGATGAGGCGGCGCGGTTGGGGCCGGATGTGATTCCGTTCTTGCGCGACGAACGCATCACCGTGCTGTGCCCGCCGCCAACGCTCCTGCGCGCCACCGGGTGCGAGGATCCGCAGCTGGCCCTGCCGGAGTTGCGATTCGTCTACTGCGGCGGCGAGCCGTTGCCGCGCGATGTGGCCGACCTGTGGTCGCGCGGGCGCCGGCTCGCCAACGGCTACGGCCCCACCGAGTGCGCCGTGACGTCCACGCACTGTGACATCCAGCCCGGTGATCCGATCTCGATCGGCTGGCCCGTGCGCAACGCCACGGCGGTGATTCTCGACGCTGAGGGCCGCGCGGTCCCGGACGGCGAGCGTGGTGAGTTGTGCATCGGCGGGGCCGGGCTCGCGCGCGGCTACTGGCGGCGGCCGGAGCTCACGGCCGAGAAGTTCATCGTGCACCCGCAGTTCGGCCGCTTGTACCGCACCGGCGACCTCGCGCATCGCGACCCGGACGGCCGCCTCTTCTGCTACGGCCGTATCGACTCGCAAGTGAAGGTGCGCGGGTACCGCATCGAGCTCGACGAGATCGACGTGCAGTTGCAGCGCTGTGACGGCGTCCGCGAAGCGGCGTCGACCGTGCAGGGCGACGGCGCGTCGGCCCGGCTCGTGGCGTTTGTGGTGCCGGCCGATCCGTCTGCGCCTCTGACACCGAAGGCGCTCCGCGACGCGCTCCTCAAGACGCTGCCGTCCTACATGGTGCCATCGCAGTTTGCGACGATCGCGGCGCTGCCGCGCACGGTCGGCGGCAAGCTCACGCGCGCGCAGTTGCCGATGCTGGCCGTGGCGGATGACGCGGCAGCGGTCGTGGCGCCGGCGAATGCGCGCGCCGCCGCGATTGTCACCGCGATGCAGCACGTGCTGAAGCGCACGCACGTGTCGGCCGAGGCAGACTTCTTCCACGAGCTCGGCGGCGACTCGCTCGCCGCCGCGATGCTCGTCACGCGCCTGCGCGCCAGTGCCGACACCGCCGACATCGCCGTGCGCGACATCTACGACGCGCGCACCGCGAACGCGCTCGGCGCCCGCCAGTCGTCATCGCATCACCACGCCCCAGCGGCGCCCGTCATGGCCACGGCTCCGCGCGCGCGCTCGCTCACGACCACGCTCATCCAGTCGCTCTGGCTCCTCCTCGGTCACATCGTCGGATCATCCGCGACGTACGCGCTGGCGTTCGTGCTGTTGCCGTGGCTGACGCGGCAGCTGAGCCTCGCGGCCACGGTGATCGTGCTGCCCCCGATTGTGCTCGTGGGGCTCGTGCTGTACGCGCCCCTGGCGGTGGCGCTGGCGGTGCTCATCAAACGGCTCGTGATCGGGCGCTACACAGCCACGACCGCGCCGGTGTGGAGCGCGTTCTATGTGCGGCACTGGATCGTGGTGGCGGCGGCGCGACTGATTCCGTGGCGCACGCTCCAAGGCACGGTGTTTCACGCGAGTGCGCTGCGCGCGCTCGGCGCAACGATCGGCGAACGCGTGCACATTCACCGCGGCGTCGACCTCACACACGGCGGCTGGGACCTCCTCACGATCGGTGATGATGTCGTGATCGGGCAAGACGCGGTGATCGGCGTCGTGGAACTCGACCACGGCTGTGTGGTGACCGGGCCCGTGACGATCGGCGACGGCGCGGTGCTCGACACGCGCGCGGGTGTGGGCGGCCACACGACGATCGGCGCGGACGCGCATCTCACGGCGTTGTCGTCGCTGCCGCATGGCGGCGTGATGCCGCCGGGCGAACGGTGGGACGGCGTGCCGGCGCGGCCGGCGGGCCGCACCTCGCCGCCGCCGGCGCTCACGCACAGACGCGACGTGCGGCCGGCGGTGCACGGCGTGCTCTTGATGTGCGCGGAAGCCATCGTCGCGCTACTGCGATGGATGCCGGCCGCAGCCCTCGCGCTCGTCGCCTGCACGGTGTACGGCATCGAGGCTGAGCACGTGTGGGACTGGATGGAGACGCCGCTCACGTCGTGGTTTCCGATCGTGCTCGGCATGGTCCTGCTCGTCGCATCCGTGCCGCTGACGCTGCTCGTCGAGATCGCGATCATGCGCGGGCTCGGCCGCATTCCCGCCGGCACCTTCAGCTTGTGGAGTCTCGCCTACATCCGCGTGTGGCTGAAGACCGGCATCGTGCACTCGGCGGGCAACTGGCTGAGCGGCACGCTGTTCTGGCCCATGTGGCTGCGGGCGTGCGGCATGCGCATCGGCCGCCACTGTGAGGTGAGCACGATCATCGACGTCGTGCCCGAGCTCACGACGTTCGGCGCGGAAGTGTTTCTCGCCGATGGCATCTACCTCGCTGGTCCGCGGCTCCAGCGGGGCACCGCCACGCTCGCCGAGACGTCCCTCGGCGACCGCACCTTCCTCGGCAACCACGTCGTGATTCCCGTCGGCCAGCACCTGCCCGACGACATCCTCATCGGCGTGTCGACCGTGTCTGACGACACGCGCATGCGCCCGGGGTCGTCGTGGTTTGGTCATCCCGTGTTCGAACTGCCCCGACGGGAAATCGTGGACGTCGATCGTTCGCTCACGTTCGAGCCATCGTTCATCCGCTACTGGAATCGTGTGTTCTGGGAAGCGCTGCGCGTGACGCTGCCGGTTGTGCCCACGCTCGTGTTCGTGCTCTGGTACCGCGCCGTCGTGGCGGTGGCGCCGACGATGTCGCTCGCGGCTACGGTGTTCGTCGCCGCGCCGCTCATCACGCTCACGGCCCTCGTCACCCTCTGTGCGGTCGTGCTGGCGTCGAAGTGGCTGCTGCTCGGCCGCGTGAAGCCGGGGCAGCACCCGCTCTGGTCCTGCTGGTGCAGCCGCTGGGACTTTCTGTACGTGATGTGGCACATGTACGCGTCGCCGGCGCTGTCGTCGCTCGAAGGCACGCTCTGGCTGCCCTGGTACCTGCGCGCGATGGGCATGCGCATCGGCCGGGGCGTCGTCCTCGGCCCCGGCTTCGCGCAGGTCGTCGATCCCGACATGCTGACGATCGACGACGGCGCCA
>CAYFLU010000038.1:17412-21752 GCA_964343975.1 uncultured Solibacteraceae bacterium | reverse complement strand
ACGGCTGGATGTTCGAGCACTCGGTGCCGGGCCTGCCGGAGTCGGCGAAGGCCGAGGGCCTGACGCCGCTCGAGTACATGCGCAAGTACGGCGTCTACAAGGTCGACGCCTCGTCGTACAGCAAAGCGTTCGAGCGCCCGCTCACGCCCGAGTCGATCGTCGGCGCGGACGCGAATCCGCTCACCGGTTCGCTCGAGAAGGACGGCAAGGCCATCGGCGTGCTCGTCGACGGCATGCCGCGTACCGGCTTCAACACGCCGTCGCGCCGGCTCGAGTTCTACTCGAAGACCCTCGTCGAGTGGGGCTGGCCCGAGCACGCGATCCCGCGCCACACGCCTGGTCACGTGTACTGGCGCGATCTCGACCGCTCGAAACATGAGTTCGACCTGCTGCCGAACTTCCGGCTGCCGACGCTGATCCACACGCGTTCGCCCGTGAAGTGGCTGTACGAGATCTCGCACTCGAACCCGCTGTGGATCGCCTCGGGTGACGCGGCCGAACTCGACATCGCACTCGGCGATCTCGTCAAGGTGAAGACGCGCATCGGCTACTTCGTCACGCGCGCGTGGGTCACCGAAGGCCTGCGTCCGGGCGTGGTCGCCATGTCGCACCACCTCGGCCGGTGGCGCCTGCACGAAGACATGGGCCAGCGCTCGGCCTCCGCGCTCGTGAAGATCTCGCGGGCCGGTGAGAGCACCTACGAGATGCGCCAGATCCACGGCGCGCAGCCATTCGTGAGTGACGATCCCGACAGCGCGCGCGTGTGGTGGAACGAAGTCGGCGTGCACCAGAACCTCACCTTCCCGGTGCAGCCCGACCCGGTGAGCGGCATGCACTGCTGGCACCAGAAGGTCACCGTGGAGAAGGCTGGCCCCGACGATCGCTACGGCGACATCTCGGTCGACACCGATGCGTCGCACGAGGCGTATCGTGAGTGGATGGCTCGCACGCGCCCCGCGCCTGGTCCCCACGGCCTCCGTCGTCCGATGTGGTTCGACCGGCCGTGCAAACCCACGGCCGCGGCCTACACGCTGCCTGATGGAAAGGCCCGCACGTGAACACACCGCGCGCGCTCGTGATTGCTGTGGCGGCCACCGCCACCGTCGAACTCGCGCTGGCGATCGCCGCCTCGCGCGGCCTGCTGTCGCAGACGTTCGCGATTCCCGCGATCCTCGCGTGCGCGTGGGGCCTCATCATCTATCTCGCGCTGGCCGCCTCGCGCCACACCGAGTCGTTGCGCGCCGAGATCTCGACGAAGCAATCGCAGCATCAGGCCACGCTCGATCAGGTCGAGCAGCTCGAAGCCCTCAACGAGATGCTCGTGACGCTCGGCCGCACCAAAGACGTCGGCCTCGCCTTCCAGGGCCTCGCGCGTCGCGTCGGCCGGCTCGTGCGCTGCGACCGTCTGGGCCTCGCCGTGATGCACGAAAACGGCTACGAGGTGCAAACCTACCTCTCGCGCGTGAGCGAGCCCGAGCGCCGGCGCCGCCCGCGTCCGGAAGTGGCCTACCGGCTCGAGCGCAGCCTCTTCGGCCAGGTGATGCGCTCCTGCGAACCCGTCGTCGTCGACGACTTCGCCACGCAGGCGCACGACTTCATCGATCTGTCGGATCTGGCGGCGCAGGGTTTCCGCTCCGCCATCGTGCTGCCGCTGATGTCGCGCAACCGCTCGATCGGCACCCTCACCGCGATCTCGCGCACGCCGGCCGCCTTCACCGCGGCGCACCGCGACGCGATGCAGCCGATGGCCGAGGTCCTCGCCTTCGCCTTCGTCGCACAGCAGCAGCACGCGGCCCTGCAGCGCTACCGCTCGATGGAGACGCTCGCCGAAGTGAGTTTGTCGGTGTCGACCGACGTGAACAGCGCTTCAGGCCATCATCGGCCAGTGCGGCGTGCTCGAGGCGCTCCATCCCGATCAGGCGGAAGACTTCCGCGTGATCACGGATCAGGCCGACCGCATCGCCACGCTCCTCGAGCGCATGCGCACGGCAGCGCAGGAACGCCTGCGCGATGCCGCCACGCCAGCGACCACCGCCGGCATCCCGGCCAGCCCCGAAGAATTCGGCGAAGAGTAAGCGTCAGGCGCCCGGCGCGGTGAATCGCGCCACGATCGCGGCGCCGACCTTGATCCACACCTGCCAGGCAATCACGCCGATCACGATGGCCGTGGCCACCGCGAGGAGCGCATCGCGGCGGAGCGCCGCGTCGACGAACGACACGATGATGCGCGCCGTCGGAATCATCATCAGCAGCACGAGGCCGGCGTTCAGCACCAGCCCGGCATGCGTCGACCCGATCGCCGTCAGCACGAGACCGGTGACCATCAGCACGGCGCTGATCGCCACCCCGCCGCGCAGGATGGCGCCGATCACGCTCTCGAGACGGCCGAGGTCCTGTTGCGTTGCCATCAGTGTCCGATCCCCGAGAAGTAGATGCCCGCCACCACGAGGAGGAGCGCCACCAGCACGAGCTTGTGCGTCTTCGCCTTGCTGCGGTGCTGAATCGCCGTCCCGACCCGTGTGCCGAGCAGCACGCCGAGGACACCGGCGGCCGCCAGCTCGGGCACGATGTCGCCGTGCGCGAACCGCTCGGCGGCCACGACGAGCGCCGTCGCCGCGAGCATCAACGAGCTCGTGGCCGCAGCCGCGCGAATCGGCACGCCGCACCAGGCATTGAGCGCCGGCACTTTTACGATGCCGCCGCCGATGCCGAAGTTCGAGACGATGCCGGCGAGAAACGACATCACGAACGCCACCACCGGCCGCTTCACGCGGTAGGCGACCACCCCACCCGATTCGGCCTCTTCGTAGCGCCCTCCGAGCAGCCCGACATCGATCGTCGGATCCTTGATCACATTGCGCTTGTCGATGCGCGAGAGCACGACGGCCGCGATGCCGACGAGCGTCCAGGCAAACGCGGTTTCCTTCGTCGAATCCTTCGCCTGCCCGAACAGCCACAGCCCGAACACGCCGCCCGTCGTGGTGAAGATCTCGAGCACCATGCCGAGGCGCAGATTGACGAGCTGCAGACGGCCCTTCGCGGCAGACGCGGCGCTGGACGTCGCGATGATCGTGACCACGCTGATGCCCGTGGCCTGCGCGAGCGTGAGCCCGAGTCCCTTGTTGAGAAACGGCACGAGGATCACGCCGCCGCCGAGCCCCAGCAACGCGCCGAGGCCGCCGGCGAATGCGCCGACGACGAACGTGATGAGTTCGTGGCCGAGATTCATGCGGAGATCACTTGCGATATTCCCACAATGCGGGCGTGGTCGCCACGACGACCGCGCTCGCCACAAGGCAGCCGATGCCGCCCGTGATCACCGAGAACGGGGCGCCCCACCAGTTCGCCACCAGGCCGGCCTCGAGTTCGCCGAGCTGGGGCCCGCCTTGGAAGAAGAACATGTTGATGCCCGTCATGCGGCCGCGGAGCGCGTCGGGCGTCTCGAGCTGGCGAATCAGATTGCGGATGACCATGCTGAACGCATCGGCAAACCCCGACAGCGTCAGGCAGAGGAACGTCAGCCAGAACGAGCGCGACACGCCGAAGACGATCGTCGCCGTGCCATACGCAAACACCGCCCACACGAGCGTGCGCCCGCGATGCTCGATGAGGGCGGAGAGTCGGATCAGCAGGATGCTCCCGATCATCGCGCCCACGGCCGGCGCCGCGTAGAGCCAGCCATAGCCGCCGGGCCCGACGTGCAGGATGTCTTGCGCGAAGATCGGCAGCAGCGCCGTCGCCGACGAGAAGAACGTCGCGAAGAAGTCGAGCAACATCGACGAGCGGATGATCGGCGTGCGAAACACGAACCGCAGCCCGTCCATCGCCGCCTTCACCGAGATGTCATCGGTCTTGCCGACGCCGGTCGCCACCGTCGTGACGTCACGCATCGCCACGAGCGACGCGACCACGCACAGAAACGAGATCGCATTCGCCACATACGCCCACGCCACATGCGTGGTGGCGATGAGCAGGCCGGCCAGCGCGGGCCCGGCCACCGACGCGGTCTGGATCATCACGGAGTTGAGGCTCACCGCGTTGGGCAGCGTCTCGCGCGGCACCAGGCTCGGCACGAGCGCGTGCCGGGCCGGCGCATCGAACGTGCTCATCGCCGACCCCAGCCCGGCCAACACGTACACCGGCCACGGTGTGCGCACGCCGGCAAAGGCCAGCGTGGCGAGACCGGCCGCCACGACGGCACCGCCGATCGCGGTGATCATCATCAACTTCCGCCGATCGAGCGCGTCGGCCACGACGCCGCTCACGAGCGACAGCACCATGATCGGCACGACGCGCACGAGCCCGACGATGCCGAGCGCGATGGCTTTGCGGGAAGGATC
>CAYFLU010000038.1:0-17312 GCA_964343975.1 uncultured Solibacteraceae bacterium | reverse complement strand
CGCCGGGGTTGAAGTACTCGCCGAACACGATGCGCCGCAGCGTGCCGAGATGCCGAATGACGCCGGGCGCTTCGATCCCGGCGGCAATGTAGGTGGCGCCGCCGATCACCTTCTCTTCCCCGAACACCGCCGCCAGCTGCTCGGCGCTATCGACGCCGTTCTGCAGCGTGAGGATCGACGTGTGCGGCCCGAAAAGCGGCGCCAGCGTCGGCAGCGTCTCCGCATTCGAGTACGTCTTCACCGCGAGGATCACGACGTCGACCGGCCCGATCTTCGCCGGATCACTCTCCACGCGGCAGTGCACGGCCATGTCGCCGACGGCCTCCGGCGCGCTCAGGATCTTGAGCCCGTGCGCCAACATCGCCTCGCGGTGCGCGCCGCGCGCCACGAACGCCACATCGTGGCCCGCCTTCGACAACAACGCCCCGTAGAACCCGCCGACTGCGCCGGCGCCGATCACTGCGAACTTCATGCACGCCCTCTCATTTCACCGTCATCTGCGCGGCGAACACGCGCTCCACCACGTACCGATCCGACCCGCGCGGCGCCAGCAACATCAGCTGCGCCGGATACCCATTCAACACGAGCGTCGCACTCGGCGACGCCGCCGTCCACGCCGGCAGCGAGATCTCCGCGCCAACCACCGCCCCAGGCACGAGCGGCGCGAGGGTCTTGCCCGTGCCATCGACATCGAACAGCCGGCCCGACGTCCGCAGGTCCCCGATGTCATCGATCTGGTTCGACTCGATCACCGTGCGCGCGCCATTCTCCACGCGCACGCGCCGGGTGGCGTTGATGCCCACATCGCCCATGAATGGCGGCAGACCATTGCCCGTCACGATCGTGACGTGGCGAATGATCGTGTGCAGATTCTGCGACTCGTTCATCGGCAACTGGTCGTACCGCGCCGGATCGGCGGACGTGACAGAGCCATCCGCCAGCGCGCCGAGCGCACGGACGAGCGCTACGAAGTTCAACCGCACGAGCGTCGGATCCGGATTCGGCTCCGGATACGGCCCCGTCTCGATCAAGAGCACGGGCGTGCCCCACTTCGTCATGTTGTCGCCGAACGCGCGCTCCTCGAAAGCGTCGTCGTACTTCCCGATGCGGCCCGGCGCGAGCGGCTCGAGCGAATCGCGCACGACCGACGCGAGCTGGCGGGTCAGCACGCGGCCGGGGCTCATGGACTTGGCGGCATCGAACGCCACCGACAACAGCGAGATCGCCGCGCCCACCGGCGGCGCACCGATCGACGTGCGCCAATTCTGGTTGTGCAGATTGACGCCGACCTTCGGCTGCCACCGGTCACGCAACTGCTTCAGCAGCCGGCCTTCCGGCGACTGCAACAGCAACGCGTCGCGGTTGATGTCGATGCCCTGCGCATTGCGCCGCTGCCACCGCTCGGCACCGTCGGGATTGAGCATCGGCACCGTGTGCACCGTGAGCGACGACAAGAGACCCGCGACGAACGGCTCGGTGTGATGGCGATCGATGTACGCGTAGAGATCAACGAGCGCGGAGGTCGCCGTGCCCTCGTCGCCGTGCATCTGCGACCACAGGAAGACCACGTACGGCCCCGTGCCGAACGACACGTCATAGATCTCGCGCCCTTCGAGCGAGGCACCGACCTGCGTGACGTGCAGCACTGAGCCTGGCGTGCGGGCAATGGTGTCGAGGCGCCGCTTGACCTCCGTGTGATCGACGAGCGGAGTGACAGGCGGCGAGACGTGCTCGGCGCGCCACAGCGTGGCCAGCGTTTCCGGGGCAGGTGACGACACCGGCACCGGCGAAGACGCGGTGGCCGTGGTAAGCGCGAATGTGGCGAGAACCAGCAGGCGCATCATGTGCGGCGAGACAGCCACACATTGTACTGCGCCGACGAAGGCCGATTAGCCGGCCGACTAGACGGCCGGCTTGCTCTTGAGCACACCGACCTGAATCAGCAGGCCGGTGAAGTCGTAGATGCGCTGCTCTTCCTGAATCAGGCCGTCTTTCATGACATGCAGCCGGACGCCCTCGATCCGGAAGAACCGGCCGCTGGCCGGCAGGCCCATGAACTCGCTCGAGTGGGTCGCCGTGGCTGAAAACGGCTGCGCCGACTGGTGGCCGTCCACCAGCAACCGGTCGGCGTTGAAGGTCCAGTCGGGAAACATGCGGAACAACGACGCGTAGGAGCTCGCGATGGCTTCGCGGCCGCGCAACTCGCCGAACATCGGGCTTCGAATGATGCCGTTCTCGGCGTGCGTCCGGGCCAGGGCCCCGACATCACGCGCCTGCCACGCCAGGGCTCGCTGATCGAAAAACGCCACCACTTCGTCGCGGGTCATGGATTGCCTCCCGTCCGGCAGTTTACTGCAGCACGAGTTCGCCGCGCTCGAGATCGAACGTCACCGTGTATTTGCTCAGGAACGAGTGCCCGACGATGCCGCCGATGTCGATGCCGAGGAGCCAACTGGGCGCATCGAGATTGAGCACCGCGACCGAAGCCTTCGGCAACTGCACGCCGCGTCCGAACGCGATGTCGACGAACGGCAACACGAATGCATCGCGATCCTTACCGGCCGTCCCGTACACGTTGATGGGAATCCGGCGCAACGACGGATCGGTGGCCACCGACTCGGCCACACGGCCGCTCACGACGAGGCCAAGTTCGCCGCCCGTGTCGATGATGAAGGTCGTGGGCTTCGCGTTCACGGCGCCGCTGATCATCGCGAGCCGCTGCAGCCGCAGCGGCAATCGCAGCGCCGATGCAGTGGACGGCAACTGCCGCGCGAGCGTGAGCACCTTGTTCGCGTAGTCGATGGACACCGAGAGGCCGAGCGCGAGCGGCGCGAAGCCCTGCGTCTCGGTGATCGGCACGTTCGTGAGCGACGGCGCCTTGATGAAGCACGCCACGTTCTTCACATGCAGCGGGCCGATGTCGAGCCGGTCGATCCGCGCCATCTGCAGATCGCGGAACCCGACTTCCCGCTCGCCGATACCGGCGGTGGGAATCACGGCCAGCGGCTCGACGTTCGACGCGCGCGCCACATCGGGTGTGAGCGACGAATGTTCCGCGCCCGTGTCGACAACGACGTCGATGGGCGCGCGGCCGTTGATCTGGGCCTGCACGAGGATCTTGTCGTTCTCGATCCGGAACGGCAGGCGGAACACCTGGTCCGGGCCGTCGATATCGAACGGCTTCGCGTTGCCGAAGCGCCGCAGCACGTCGGCCTGCGCCTGCGCCCAGCGCGCGGCGTTGTTCACCTTGCGGTCCGTCATCACCGACACGTACTGATCGAGCGCGGCCGCGGCTTCCGGATACCGGCGCAACTGCTCGAGCACATCGGCGAGCGTGTAGAGGTAGGTCTCTTCCTTCGGACTGCGCTGCAGCGCGGCGCGCACGACGTCGAGCGCTTCGGTCAGCTGATGTTTGGAGGCGAGCGACCGCGCGCGGCCGTGCAGGGCGCGCGACTCGCGCGGGTCGATGCCGAGCGCGCGCTCGTAGGTGATCTCGGCTTCCACGAAGCGACCGGAGGCCCACAGCGCGTCACCGAGAATCGCCATCGCCTGCGGATGGCCCGGCGTGCTCTCGAGGAGCGCCGTGGCTTCATCAACGGCCGACGCGAAGCCGCCCATGCGCAGGATGCCTTTCACTTCGCCGGCGCCGGCGCGCACACGCTCATCGGCATCCTTCGACGCCAGGCGCGCCCGCTGATACGCGACGATGGCGTCGCGGTACCGGCCCTTCGCCATCGCGTCGTCGCCGAATTCGATCCCGGCCGACGGCGTCATCGTCGGCACATTCTTGTTCGGCGTCGCGCTCTGCGGCTGCTGCGCGGAGAGCGTCAATGCCAGTGCCGACACGGCGGCCGCCGTGAATGCCCAGATGCGTGTGTGCATGGGCGGAATATAGCAGCAGCGCGCGTCAGTATTTGATCTTCGCGAGAGTTTTCGTCAACGGCACGTAGATAAAGAGGTTGTCGTAGTCGTTGTCGCCGATGGTGACGTCCGGACCGCCGAGCGCCTTGATGATCGCGGGCACGGTGTTGGAGTGACCGACCACAAAGACACGGTCGTTCGGCTTCGCCTTGATCTTCTCGACGAGCTCCGCCGTCTTCGCGGCGGCCACGATTTCCGGCGTGAGATGGAGCGCGGTCGCGAGCGGTGCGGCCGTGTCTTTCGTCCGCGCGAACTCCGTCGTGAACATCGCCGTGATCCCGCTCTCGGCGAGCATCTGCGCCAGCTTCTGCGCGCGCGCTTCACCGGCCGCCGACAGCTTCGGATCCGCCGGCGCGCCCGTCATCGTCGTCATCGTCGCCTGCCCGTCGGCACGCTCGGCGTGCCGCGAGAGAATCACGAGCGCCTGTCCCGACGCGAGCGCGGGAATCATCGTCATCGCCACCATCGCTCCTGCCACGAGTGTCTTCATCGTCGTGCCACCTTTGCCAATGCGAACAAGACGCCGCCGATCACGAGGGCGAGCGCCCCCGACTGCAACTGCGTGGCCGTGGCGCCCGCGAGAATCGACACACAGATCCCGAGCGCGAGGATCGGAATCACCGCGCCGCCCGGTGTCGTGAAGGCCGCGCGGCCCTGCCGGCGCAGCGCAAGGACGGCGGCCGCCGTGCCGACGTAGACGACGAGCCGTGCCACCGCGCTCACGGTCGCCATCGACGCGAACGAGCCCGACAGGGCGAGCGCCAGCGCGAGGAGCGAGGTCAACACGATCGAGACGATTGGCGTGCCGAAGCGCGGGTGAATGCGGCCGAAGAATGCGGGCAGATCCCCTTGCTCCGCGAGACCGAAGAGATTGCGCGACCCGGACAGGGCCGAGCCCATGTTCTGCCCGGTCATCGACACCGACGCGCCGACGGTCATCACGAGCGCGCCCCACCCGCCGATGAAGAGCATCGCCGCGTCCGCGAGCGCGGTCTTCGATGCCGCGAGGTTCGGCAACGTGCCGACGGACACGATCTGTGCGAGCGTCATCACGAGCCCAGCGATCACGATGGTCATGATCATCGCGAAGGGCACGGCCCGGCGCGGGTCCTTCGTCTCCCCCGCCACGACGGGCACAACTTCGTAGCCGCCATACGCGAAGATCAGATACAGGATCGGCGCCGAGATTGGATGCGAGAGCAGCGGCTCCTGCGGCGCGAGGGCGCCCCACGCCACGTGCGGCAGGCCCAGCAAAATGAAGAGCGCAAGCGGCACGAGCTTGCCGATCGTGAGCGCGTTGACGAGCCAGGCGCTCTGCTTGATCCCGCGGATATTCACGCCCATCAGCACGAGGATGATCGTGGCGATGAGGACCTGCCGCAGCGTGCCGACGCGCAGCGCCGGCCAGTAGTAGCCGAGCGCATCCGTGAGGCCATTGACGACCGAGGCCCAGCTCGTGGTGCGCACGACCCAGAGCATCCAGCCGACTTCGAACCCGGCGAAGCGTCCGAACGCCTTCGTCACATAGAGCGCGGCGCCGCCGGTGCCGTCGAAGCGCGATCCGGCTTCGGCAAAGCAGAGCGCCACGCACATCGCGAGGAGTGCCACCGCGCCGACCGCCAGCGTGCTCCAGTGACCGAGCTGCGCGGCCACGAGCGCGGGCATCAGGAACACGGCGCCGCCGAGCACCTGGTTCACGCCCAGGGCGGTGAGGTCCCACTTCGTGAGTTCGCGGCGGAGCCCGGAATCCGTCATGCGCCGACAGGCGGTGTGGCGATCTTGTGGCGCGGGTTGTAGAACGGCGGATCGACGACGGTCGCGCCGACGAAGTGCCGCACGCCGTCGATGGTGTGCTCAACTTCCACGCGAGAACCGGCGGCGGTGTGCGCGGCGTCGACGGTGGCCAAGCCCACCATCTTTTTCAGAATGGGTGACCAGGTCGACGAGGTCATGCGGCCGACCTGACGTCCCGCGACGCGCACCGGCACGGCGACCCGTGAAGCCGTCGCGTTGGCCAGTGGCGCAAGGCCGACCGCGTCATAGAGACGCTCGACATCACTCCACTGCACCTGCAGGCCGACGACCTGACGCCGCGGTCCTTTGGCATGCTCGGCCATGAGCGCGGCGCGGCCGATGAAGCGTTCCTTCGTGAAGTCGACGAGACGCCGCAGCCCCATTTCGAGCGGCGAGTAGAGCTGAGTCGCCGTCAGCGCTTTGCGTGCGCCGACGAAGTCGACGTCAATGAGAAGGAGACCGGCTTCGATCCGCGCGACGTCGAGGGCGAGCAGCCCGGTCGGGCGCACGCCGTACGGTGCCCCTGCCGACATGAGCGCATCCCACACCGCGAGTGCGTGCTCGCTCGGCAACCACACCTCGTAGCCGAGGTCGCCGGTGTAGCCCGTGCGGGTGATCTCCACCGGCACGGCGCCGATCTTGGCGCGGCGCAGGCGGAAGTATTTGAGATCGTCGATCGAGGCGCCGATCGCGGCACTGATCACGTGCGCGGCGGTCGGCCCCTGCACGGCCAGCGCGGCGACCTCACGCGAAATGTCGTCGATCTGCACCTGCAATCCGGCCGCGTTCTCGCGGAACCACCGCAGATTCGGCTCGGCGGCCGTCCAACGGAACGTCTGCGCGTCCAGCCGCGTCACCGTGCCGTCGTCGAGCACCTGTCCGTGCTCGTTGCAACACGGCGTGTAGATCACCTGCCCTGGCTCGAGCCGCTGCGCATCGCGCGTGATCAGCCGGTCCACGCACGCGGCCGCATCGGGGCCGGTGAGCACGTATTTGTAGAGCGGCGACACGTCAATGAGCGCGGCGGCGTTGCGGATGGCCGTGTACTCGTGTTCGTGGTGCGGCTCGAAGCTGCTCACGGCGTAGTAGCCGGCCCAGTCGCGATAGCTGAGGCTCTCGCACAGGGCCAGGGTCCGCTCGTGAAAAGGGGTGCCGACGGGCATCGGCGGTCATTGTAATGCCCTTCCCCCACTACAATGTCCGGGTCGTGTCGACGAAGTACAACGCCATCGTGATCGGCGGGGGGCACAACGGCCTGGTGGCCGCGGCCTACCTCGCGCGGGCGGGCCGCAAGGTGCTCGTGCTCGAGCGCCGCCACGTGGTCGGCGGCGCCGCCGTCACCGAAGAGATCGTGCCTGGCTTCAAGTTCTCGGTGTGCTCGTACGTCGTGTCACTCCTGCGGCCCGAGATCATCCGCGACCTCGACCTCGCGCGGCACGGTCTGGAGATCCTGCCGCTCGACGGCACGTTCACGCCGATGCCGAGCGGCGACTACCTCTGGCGCACGAACGATCACGCGCGCACGTATCGCGAGATCGCGCGTCACTCGAAGACAGACGCCGAGGCCTACGACGACTACGGCCGCGCCATGGTCGAGATGGGCCGCTTCGCGAAACCCATCCTCGGCATGACGCCGCCGGATCCCTTCCGCGGCTCGCTCGCCGACCTGCGCGGTCTCAACGACATCTTCGCGCGCTTCCGCGCGCTGCCCGACGCCGACCGCTACAACCAGATTCAGCTGCTCACGATGAGCGCGGTCGACTTCCTCGACCAGTGGTTCGAAACCGACGTGCTCAAGGCGACGATGGCCGCCTCGGGCATCATCGGCACGTTCCTCGGCGTGCGCTCGCCGGGCACGGCCTACGTGCTGCTCCACCACTACATGGGCGACATCGACGGCGCCTTCCGCTCGTGGGGCCTCTCGAAGGGCGGCACCGGCATGGTGTCGCACGCGATCGCCGCCGCCGCCCGCGCCGCCGGCGCCGAGATCCGCACCGGCACCACGGTGAGCAAGATCCTCGTGAGCAACGGCGCGGCCACTGGCGTCGTGCTCGACAACGGCGACTACCACCTCGCCGACGTCGTCCTCTCGAGCGTCGACCCGAACCTCACGTTCACGAAGATGGTCGGGCACGAGCAACTGCCCGGCGATTTCGTCGACGACATCACGCACTACAAGTACCGCGGCTCTTCGGGCAAAGTGAATCTGGCGCTCGATGCGCTGCCCGACTTCACGGCGCTCCCGGGCGCCGGCGCGCATCTGCGCGGCGCGATCTCGATCTCGCCGAGCATCGAGTACATGGAGCGCGCGTACGACGACGCGAAGTACGGACGCTTCTCGCGGCGGCCGTACATCGACATCGTGATCCCGTCGCTCACCGACCCGACCGTGGCGCCCCCCGGCAAGCACGTGATGTCGTGCTTCGTGCAGTACGCGCCGTACGACCTGCGCGACGACCACGGGCAGCCGCTCAACTGGGACGACCACCGCGAGGCCTTCGGCGATGCCGTGATCGACGCCATCGCCGAGTACGCGCCGAACATCAGGAACATCATTCGCGGACGACAGATCCTGACGCCGCTCGACATCGAACGCGACTTCGGACTCACCGAAGGCAACATCTTCCAGGGCGAGCTGTCACTCGAGCAGCTGTTCTTCCTGCGGCCCGCACCCGGCTGGTCGGGCTACCGCACGCCGATCAAGAAGCTCTACATGTGCGGATCGGCCACGCATCCGGGCGGCGGCATCATGGGCGCCCCCGGCAAGAACGCCGCCATGCGCGTGATCGCGGAGACCCGCCGATGACCGACGTCATCGTCATCGGCGCGGGCCACAACGGCCTCATCGCAGCGGCGCTGCTCGCCAAAGACAAGCGGCGCGTGCTCGTGCTCGAGCGTCACGACGTGGTGGGCGGCCTCGCCATCACGCGCGAGATCGCGGAGGGCTTCCGCGCGCCGTCGCTCGCGCCGGCGATCGGGCCGTTTCATCCGCATGTGCTGCGCGCGCTCAAGAAACTCAAGTTCGATGCGCACAGCCTGCAGCTCATCACGCCGGATCCCGCGCTGACGACGCTCGGCGCGGACGGCGCGGCGATCACGTTCCAGCGCGATCCCGTGTTCACCGCGGAGTCGATCAACCGCGTGGCGCCGAAGGATGCCGGCCGCTGGCGCGAGTGCCTCGACTCGTTGCAGAAACTCGCGGCGATCTTCCGCGAGCTGAACGAACGGCCGGCGCCCGACATGGACCACGCGTCGCGCACCGACCTATGGCACCTGTTCCACACGGGCCGTCACGCGCGCGCGCTCGGCAAGAAGAACCTGAGCCGACTGCTCCGCTACGTGCCCATGGCCGTCGCCGACATCGCCTCGGAGTGGTTCGAGCACGACCTGTTGCAGGCCACGATCGCCGTGCGCGCCCTCTACGGGCACTTCGCCGGCCCGTGGTCGGCCGGCACCGGCGCGATGCTGCTCCAGCGCCTCGCCGATGATCCAATGCCGTTTGGCGGCGGCATCACGGTGGCCGGCGGCCCCGGCGCGCTGACCAAGGCCCTCGCGGACGTCGCCACACAGGCCGGCGCCACCATCCGCACCAACGCGCGCGTGGCGCGCATTCTCGTCACCAACGGCCACGCCGCGGGCGTCGTCCTCGACACCGGCGAGGAAATTCACGCGCACGCCGTGCTCGCCGCGATGGCGCCGAAGACCGTCTTCGAGCATCTGATCGATCCGGCAGAGTTGCCGCCGACCTTCCGCCAGCGCGTGCGCAACATCCGCGCGCGCGGCGCCACGGCAAAGCTGAACCTCGCGCTGTCGTCGCGACCCGCGTTCCCGGCGCTCCACGGCGACGATCAGGCGCTGCGCGGCCGTCTGCTCATCGCCCCCGATCTCGACTACCTCGAGCGCGCATACGACGACGCGAAGTACGGGGAGCTGCCGGCCAAGCCGTGGCTCGAAATCAGCGTGCCGACCGTCGTGGACGGCACACTCGCACCGGCCGACGCGCACGTGATGTCGATCGTGGCGCACACCATGCCGTCGCCGATCCGTGATCACGACTGGACCGGCGCGCGCGACCTGCTGCAGCGACGCATTCTCGACGCGCTTGCCCCGCACGCACCGACGCTCGAAGCGTCCATCGTGGCGGCCGAACTCATCACGCCAGCGGATCTCGAATCGCAGTACGGCCTGCCGGGTGGGCACATCTATCACGCGGAGCAGACGATCGATCAGTGGTGGTCGATGCGCCCGCTCCTCGGCTGGGCGTCGGGGACGACGCCGATTCCACGGCTGTTTCTCACGGGCGCGGGCACGCACGGCGGCGGCGGCATCACGGGCATGCCCGCACTTCACGCCGCCGGCACGGTCGCACAGGCGCTGAAGGGACGCGCGCGCGCGTAATCTCATGCGGCGTGTGCTGGCCACCCTCGCGTTGCTCCTGCCCGCGGCCGTGCTCGCCGCGCAGCAGCCGCAGGCCACGTTCAAGTCCACCGTGGATCTGGTCGCCGTCGACGTCAGCATCGTCGACAAGAACGGCCGCCCGGTCGACGACATCCGCGTCGACGAGTTCTCGCTGAAAGTTGATGGCAAGCCGCGGCGATTGTCCTCGGCGGAATTCGTCAGCTTGCGCCGGCCGAACGATGTGCCGGAGCCGGAGTCGCCGGCCTACAACACGAACCAGGGCGCCAAGCCCGGACGCCTGATCCTGATCGTCGTCGACGAAGGCAACATCCACAAAGGCAACGGCCGGAACGTGATGGCGGCCGCAGCCAAGTACATCGACTCGCTCAATCCGTCGGACCGCGTCTCGCTCGAGTTCATTCCGGGCACCGGGCCACTCGTCGGCTTCACGTCGAACCACGCGCTCGTGAAGCGCATGCTCGAGAACGGCGTCGGCAAGATGATCGAGGCAAACCTGTCGCGGCGCGTCGGCATGCTCGAGGCGATGACGTTCGTGCGCGACGGCGACCAGTCGCAGACGTGGCTGGAAGTCATCGACCGCGAGTGTGCGGCGCTCGCGGCCGACCCGGTGAACGGCTTCCAGGGCTGCAAGCAAGCGATCGCCAATGAAGCGCGGAGCGTCTATCAGGCGGCGCGCGCGCAAACGACAAATTCGATGCTCTCGCTCCGCGCGATCATGCAGCGATTGATCGGCGGCACGACGTCGCCAAAGACCGTCGTCCTTATTACCGAAGGCATCGTCATCGACCGCAACACGGCCGACATCTCATGGGTCGGCCCGATCACGTCGCAAGCCCAGGTGAATCTGTTCGCGATTCAGGTGGACGGCTCGTTCACCGACGCGAGCACCCGCGGACAGTCGCCGACGCACTACGAGGATCATGATCTGTTCGTGGAAGGCCTGAACCGGCTGACCGGCGAAGCGCGCGGCATCGTGTTGCCGGTGGCGGTGAACGCCAACGCGGCGTTCTCGCGGCTCGACCTCGAGCTGTCGGGCTACTACCTGCTGAGCTTCGAGCCGGATCTGGTCGATCGCGACGGCAAGGCGCACAACATCGAGGTGAAGGTGAACCGCCGCGGCGTGGACGTGCGCGCGCGACCGGCCTTCGTCGTGGCGCCGCCGGCGGTAAATCGTACGCCGGACGATATCCTCGCCGAGACACTCAAGAACCCGCTGCCGTCGCCCGACGTGCCGATGAAGCTCACGACGTTCACCTATCGGGACGACACGAAGCCGGGCCGGCTGAA
This sequence comes from uncultured Solibacteraceae bacterium, assembly GCA_964343975.1. Taxonomy (GTDB): domain Bacteria; phylum Acidobacteriota; class Vicinamibacteria; order Vicinamibacterales; family SCN-69-37; genus SCUN01. The sequence continues at coordinate 5,891 of CAYFLU010000038.1, read as the reverse complement.
GGTGCTCGTGACGGGTGAGATTGATCGCGCACTGAACCCGGCCGGCGAATTCACGCTCGGCTACATCGTCACCGACGCGCGCGGCAACCTGGTGGCGTCGCAATTCGAGAAGGCGCTCGCCGCACCGCGCGGTGAGGAGGGCCGGCCGCAGCGCTACACGGGTGCCGTGGTGCTGGACGAAGGCGTGTACACGATCAAGTTCGCGGTGGCCGATCCGCAGGGCCGCGCCGGCTCGGTGGAACGCACGATCGACGCGTCGCTCGCGAAGGCCGGTCCGCTGACGCTCGGCGAGCTGATGCTGGCCGAAGTGCAGGGCCGCAGTGCGCGGCCGTCGGTCGATGGACGCATCACGGCCAATACGTTGATGGCGTACGCGGAGGCGTACGGCGACGGCAAGGATCCGCTGTCGCGCGCGGTGGCGCGCATCGAAGTGGGCCGCACCGAGCACGATCCACCGGTGGAAACGGCGGATCTCGCGTTTGCCGATCGCGACACGCCGGGCAAGCGCACGGCTGAAGGCGCGGTGCCGGTGGCGATGCTGCCGGCGGGCGACTATGTGGCGCGCGCGGTGTTCACGATCGACGGCAAGGTGATCGGCCAGATCTCGCGTCCGTTCACGGTCACGCACAGCGACGCGGCGCCGGCCGCACCCGGGCCCGCGCCACGCACCGCCTCCACGAGCGCGACGCGCATCGCGTTCACGTCGAAGATCGATGCCTTCGAGCGCGAGTCGGTGCTCACGCCACGCGTGGTGAGTTTCTTCATCGATCGGATGAACATCGTGGGCATGCCGGCGATGCCGGCGGCGCTCGCGCCCGCCGTCACGGCCGCACGCGCCGGACAGTTCGCCGCGGCGGCCACCGCGCTCGCCGCGGCCCCGCCGCATCCGGCGGCGTCGTTCCTGCTCGGTCTCACGAAGCTCGCGGAGAATGAACTGCCGGCGGCCGACGCGAACTTCCGCGACGTCCTGAAGAGCGCGCCCGACTTCTTCCCCGCCGCGTTCTACCTCGGCGCCGCGCGCGCGCTGACGGGCCGCGACGCCGACGCCGTCGCGATCTGGCAAACCGCGCTCATCACCGAAGCCGATGCGCCGTTCGTGTACACCGTGCTCGGCGATGCCATGTTGCGCCTGCACAAAACAGCCGACGCCATTGGGCTGCTCCGCGAGGCGATGCTGCTGTGGCCGGCGAGTGACGAGGTCACGATCCGCTTCGGCACCGCGCTCGCGCAGGGGGGCCAATCGGCCGATGCGCTCAAGGTGCTCGATCCGTACCTCGACACGCACCCCGCCGATCAGGATCGCCTGCTGCTCGCCATGCGCCTGATCTACGAAGCCAAATCCGCCGGCCACGCGCTCGACACCCCCGAACGCGACCGCGACCGCTTCAATCGCTACTTCACTGCGTACGAAAAAACCGGCGGCGCCCAACTCCAGCAAGCCACTGACTGGAAACGCTTTATCGACCGCCAGTTGTAGGAAGGCCCCTGGACTCTGGACTCTGGGACCATGGACTCTGGACCCAGGGACCGGACGCCGAACCCAAGGACCCAAGAACTGAACCCGGGACCCGGAACCCGGAACCCCGGACCGCAGTTAGAACGAGTCCCCCTTCCACCACGTGATGTCCCGCCCGTGCAGCGCCGGCAGCGTGTGGCCGCCGATCGCCTTCACCATGAGGATGTCGCTGGCCGTCGTCCGCGCCGCGATCCGCACCTGCGGCGGCAGCCAGCGGTCCGGCAGCCACGCGTAGAACGGCGGCGGTGTCTCCGCCGGTGTGCGGGCCAGCAGCACCTGCAGGATCGCGCCGACACGCGCGCCGCTCGGGTCGCGATCGCCCGCCGCCTCGAGCCACATCGTCTCCGGACCGTCGGCGAGGTTGCCGCTCGGGCCGCGCGAGATCAGCACGTACGCCACCGCGCGATGGCCTTCTTCGCTGACGTAGAACTCCGTCACGCGCTGACCGAGCGGCGCGAGCGCCGACTGCGTACGGCGCTTCTGCGCGTGAAATTGAATGGCCGTCGGCGTGCGCACCGGTGCGAAGCGGGCCGAGTGGTCGGTGCGCTCGTGCAGCTCCGCCAGGTGCGGCAGGTCCGCGTCTTCGCCCGCGCGCACGAGCGTGGCGGGCGCGCCGCCCTTGAGGATGACGTCGAGCGTGAGCGTCTCGCGCGGAATGGCGGTGAAGCCGAGCGCCTCGTAGTAGCTCGCGCCGATCTCGGAGAACAGCACGGCCGCCGCCATGCCCAACCGCCCGGCCTCGGCGAGCATCGCCTGAATCAGCGCCGCCGCATGGCCGCGACCGCGTTCAGCCATGGGCGTGAACACGGCGCCGATGCCGAGCACTTTCACCCACGCGCCTTCGAGACGCGCGTCGATCTCGTACCACTTCGCACTGGCGAGCCACCGATCGCCATCGACGAGCGCCACACGCTTCAGGTGCTTCGCGCCCCAGGGCGTGCGTAACTGCACGAGGTTCCACCGGGCGTACGCGTCGGCCGACAACCCGTCATGCCAGATCGGATAGGTTGCGGTGAGGATCTCCTGATGCAGACGCGCGTGCGTCTGCGGATCAACGGTCAGCAATTCGGCCACAGCTCATTATCGCCGCGCCGACGGGCGCGCCGTTAGAGCAACGCGGCGATCGGCAGCGTGCCGGCGCTCTGGGCGTTGCCGGTGACGATGCGGCGGTGGTAGTCGATCTGGCCGAGATGAAACGTGAAGTGCGTGCCGAGATGCAGCAGGAAGCGGCTCGTCGGCAGCGTGACGCCAGCCACCGCGATCGGAAACGGCTCGGCGAGTGTGGCCTCGGTGACGGAGGCGAGCGCGGCCACGACTTCCGCTTTGGCCCGCTCGGCAAGCGCGACGATCTCTGCGCGCGTGCCTTGCCGAGCCGAGAACTCGAGGTCGCGGTTGCGCACGTAGCCGCTCGCACCCAGCGTGGCGCCGATGAAGTGACGCACGTTGCCGATCAGATGGAGCGCGAGATTCCCGCCGGTGTTCGGCAGCCCCGCCCGCTCCGCAAACACCAACGCATCGTCGGGATACAGCGACACTTCGCGAGCGAGCGTGTCCAGATCGCGCGCGAACGACTTCGACAGGTCAACGAGGAAGGGCGTCATGCGAGCAGCGTAGCATGCGCGACGCGACGCCAGGTTGGGACGCGCTATGCGCGGCGGGGCCCGAGCACGAGCAGGTTGGTGCGCCGCTTGTAGGCCTGATACGCCGGATCCTTGCCCCACTTGCGATCCGCGCTCTCTTCGAGCGGCGGAATGCCGGTGAGACACAGCAGCACACCGGTGATCGACAGCGGACCGATGGCCGCGAGCCATGCGTTCATCCCCGCCAGATCTGCGGCGGTGAAGACGAAGACGCCCCACCAGCAGAGCAGTTCACCGAAGTAGTTGGGATGTCGGGAGTACTTCCACAGACCGATGTCGGTCCACCGCGCGCCGGCGGTGCGGCGATGCGCGAACTTCTGCTGATCAGCGACGGCCTCGATGAGCAGGCCGGCCGCCCAGATCAGCGCGCCGATCCAGGTGGAGGGTGACCACGTCGCGCGCGGCGTTTCGAACCACAGCGTGACGGGCAGCAGGATGAGCCACACGGCGAGGCCCTGGAAGAACCAGAACTTCGCGAAGCGCCAGAAGTGCTCGCGCACGCCGTCGAAGCGCGCGTCGCGCTGCATGTGCAGGATGCGGCGGAAGAGATACGCCGACAGGCGCACCCCCCAGAGCACGACCATCGCGGTGAGCACGAGCCCGGGCGCGGCCCCGTCGCCGTGCGTCAGCCACAACCACACGGCCGCGGCAATGAACGTGAGGCCGTACGACAGATCGGTGACCTTGTCTGTTTTCAGCGACGCCGCGAATGCGAAGAACACGGCCTGAATGCCGAAGCAGATCGCGAGGGTCGACCACAGGAGGGGGTGCATGCCAGCTGTTGGGACGCTTGCGGCCTCAGTGGGGATCCGGGCCGCCGCCGAGCAGTTGTTCGATCCGGCGGGCCAGCCGCGACTCGTCCTTCTCGTCCCAGCCCAGATCGATGGCGCGCACGATGCCGGCGCGGTCAATCAGCACGAACTGCGGAATCGGCTGCACGTAGTACGCCTTCGCATTCGCATCGGCGCCGTCGGCCGGGCCCACGCCCGCCGGCGGCGTGGCAATCGCGACCGGGAACGGCAGGTGCTCCTCATCGATAAACAGCTGTCGATCGGCCGCCAGCTCGCGCGCGGCCGTGATGTTCTTCTCCGCCCCGAAATACCCCCACAGACGCGTGGCCAGGACGATGCGGAGGCCGCGGGCGGCGAAGCGGTCGTGGAGCCGCTTGAGGCCGGGATAGCTGTCTTTGCAGGGGCCGCACCAGTGCGCCGTGAACTCGATCAGCGTCACCGCACCGGGCAGGTCGAGGCGGTGGTTGGCGGGAGTGGCATTCAGCCAGTTGTCGGCGACGAGCGCCGGCGCGCGCCGGCCGACGAGGTTCGCGCGGTCGAGGAGCTGCGTGGTGATGGCGAGTTCGCGTGCATCGCCGGAATCACTCGAGAAGGCCGCAACGCCTTCGGTGAGGAGCGCCTTCTCTTCGTCGAACGCACCGGCGCGATGCGCGCGCTCGGCGAGGATCTCGTACACCAGGTAACGGCCAAAGCGGAACGCATTGCGATCGGCGACCGGCAGTTGGGCGTAGAGCGTGAGGAAGCGGCGCAGCAGCGCCTCGTCCGGCGTCTGGCTGCCGCGATTGAGCGACACCATCCGGTTGAAGCCGGCGACTTTCTGCGTCAGCACGTCGGCGCCCATCGCGTCGAGTTCGCGCAGCTTCGCGGCGGCGGTGGCCCGGCCCGCCTCGGTCACGGGCCGCTCGAGCGCGGCGTTGATCGCGGCCACGAGCGCGTCCGCGCGCTGTTTCGGTGTGGGCGCCTGAGTCGACGATGTTTGAGTCAGGCCGAACACGAACGCGAGCAGCACCCACAGCGGCATACGACCTCCTCAGAGACGACCCACGATACGCCAGGCGAGCCACAACAGGATCAGCCCAATCGCGCCGTCGAGCCAACGGCGCGGCCGCTCGCCGGTGAAGAGCCAGCGGGCGCGGTGAAACAGCGAGGCCCAGAACACGTGGCAGCTGAACGCGATCGAGATGTGCGCGGCGTAGAGAAACGCGAGCGCCGTCCACGGCGCCCCGGCCGGCACGAACGTCGGCGCGACGCCGACATAGAAGGAGGTGACCGACGGGTTCAGGATGTTGATCGTGAAGCCGTCGCGGTAGGGCTGAAGCAGGGACGTCGACGCCACCGGTGGCGGCGCGGCGGTCGCCCCGGTCACGGCGGCCGCGCGCGGTGCGATCGCGTTGCGCAGACTCCGCAGCCCGATGAACGCCAGATACAGCGCGCCGGCCACACGCAGGATCCGCAGCCCGAGCGGCCATTGCAGGAGCAGCGCGCCGACGCCGACGACGGAGAGCACCGCCTGGATGCCGCTCGCCGTCATGGCGCCGGCCGAGGCGGTGAGCCCACGCCGCCGGCCGCCGTCGAGCGTGTGACGGATCACCACCGCCGTCGTGGCGCCGGGCGTGAACGCGAACACGAAGGCCAGCGACAGATACGCCAGCGTCTGGGAAGTGATCAAGACAAGGTAAGATTATCCGGTTCAGCCACGACCCGCCGCCTCGGCGGGTGCACGACCTGCGGAGAGATGTCCGAGTGGTTGAAGGAGCACGCTTGGAAAGCGTGTGTAGGGGAAACTCTACCGTGGGTTCGAATCCCACTCTCTCCGCCACTTCACTCGCTTCGCTCGTTCAGCGGCGGAGCGAGTCGTCTTCGGGGTCAGTCCGCCTCCGGCTTCGCCTCGGCGGACAGACCGAATCCCACTCCACCCACTGCCTCCATCTGCACGCCAACATC
>CAYFLU010000037.1:0-21922 GCA_964343975.1 uncultured Solibacteraceae bacterium | reverse complement strand
CCGCCACGCGCGTGGCGGCCGCCGAAGTGTCGAGCGTGTTTCGCGTCGCGGGCCAGGCTGCGAGCGGCTACGACATCGCATGGTCGCTCGCGCTCTTTGGCGCGGGGCATCTGGTGGGGCTTGAGGTCGGTGTGGCCATGGCCGCGGGCTTGTTGATCGCGTGGGCCGGCGCGGTGCCGATCCTCACCGCGCTGCAACCGGCAACCGACGTGGCCGCGTTCGCCGATCACGCCATGCGCATCTGGAGCACGCAGGTGCGCTTCATCGGCGCAGGCACGATCGCCGTGTCGGCGATCTGGACCTTGGCGACGCTCGCCAAGCCCGTGATCGGTGGTCTGGTGCACACGCTGCGGGCCTCCTCCGCTACCGCCACGGGCGACGATCGCGATCGTGACCTGTCGCCGGCGTGGATCGTCACGCTCGCCATCGCTTGTCTGGTCGTCGCTGGATGGCTCGCATTCAGCTTCGCGCGCGCCACGGCGCTGGCGCCGCATGCCGTGCTGCTCACCGCGATCGCCGTGCCGTTTGTCTTCATCGTCGGCTTTCTGATCGCCGGCGTCGCCGGCTACATGGCGGGGCTGATCGGTGCGTCCAACAGTCCGATCTCGGGCATCGGCATCCTCGGCATCGTTACGTGCGCGTCGATCGTGTCGCTCGCAGTCACGCCGACGCCGGAGAACCGGCCGCTTCTTGTCGCGTTTGCGCTGTTTGTCACGGCGATCGTGTTCGCCTGCGCGACGATCTCGAACGACAACCTTCAGGATCTCAAGACCGGGCAACTCGTCGGCGCGTCGCCGATGAAGCAGCAGATCGCGCTCATCGTCGGTGTGGCCGCTGGCGCGGCGGTGATTCCGTCGGTGTTGAATCTGCTGGCGAAGGCCTACGGCTTTGCCGGTGCGGCGAACATCGGTGTGGTGGCGCAGAATCCGCTGCCCGCGCCGCAGGCGACGTTGATCTCGGCGCTGGCCAAGGGCGTGATCGGCGGCAGCCTCGATTGGAAGATGATCGGCATCGGCGCGGTGATTGGCGCCGCGCTCATCGTGATCGACGCGGCGCTCCGCGCCACGAAGAAGGGGAGCCTGCCGCCGCTCGCGGTCGGCATCGGCATCTATCTGCCGATGTCCGCGACGTTTGCCGTTGTCGTCGGCGCGATCGTCGGCGATTGGTACAACCGCCGCGCGGCGGCGTCGCGCGCCCCGGCGCGAGCGGAACGCCTCGGCACGCTCGTCGCTTCCGGCATGATCGTCGGTGAATCGCTCTTCGGTGTGGTGAATGCCGGGTTGATCGTGGCGTTCTCGAACGATGCGCCGATCGCGCTCGTGCCCGAGACCTTCGCGCCCGCGAATCTCCTCGGGCTGCTAGGCTTCACCGGCCTGGTGGTGTGGCTCTATCGCTGGATGTTGAAGCGGGCGCCCGCCCGATAAGGGCAAGCGCCCATCGTCTCACTTGATGCAGCTGTTGCTGGCCGTCCAGTCGCCGTTCTCTTCGAAGACGCCCGTGAGGAGGTTCTTCAGCGACCACAGACCGTTCATCGTGGTTCCCGTCAACGTGCCGATGCCTCGTCCAAGATAGTTGGGCTCCGGCACCCAGGTGAAGTTGGCTGCGCCATTCGAGCCCAGAGTGCCGTCGATCTGGAGTTGGTTCTTTCCGTCGCTGGCGATGCCGCTCAGGATGCCGTCGAACGCGGACATCGTGAACGTGCCTTTCGAGTTGCCCCTGAATGTCCCGCAGTAGAGAAGCGGCGTCGACGTGGTCTGGCCACCGCTGCGCGGTTGGATGGCGATCGAGCCCACCTTGCCGGAAAGGGTGTAGTACTGGCCCGTTGGCTTAAGGCTGGATTGAGACATATCAATCCTCAACACGACACGCGTTCCGCCGGGAGCGTACAGAGTGACGAACTGGGTCACGGAATCGAACGTCCCCGTGAGTGTTTCAATTGAGCCGTCTGGATGAGTGACTCGCGCCGTCGCTGTGTAGATGGAGTCATCGAGCGGTTTTCCGAGCGTGAAGGGCGAGAGCCCGAGCGTGGTGGGCAGGACAAAGGTCGCTTCCACGCTGCCGAGATCACTCACGTCCGGCGTGGCGTGCGCTTTGATCGAAGCGGGCACATGACGACGATCGGCGCGCCGGTGGCGGGGTATCGCGGCCACATCGAGGTATCGCCCGACGGCACCAAGATCGCGACGTCCATCCAGACGGCGAGCGGCGTCACGCTCTTTCTCTAGGACCGGCTGCTCGGCGGATTGTCGAGGATTGCGGAGTCGCTGAAGGGCGAGGTGCTCGTGACGTCGTGGTCGCGACAGGATCAGATCGCCGTGCAACTCGTCGACGAGGCGCGTATTGTCGCCGCACTCGTACGCCCCGATGTCACCTCACCGGTGACGATCGTGGACGGCTCGGCGGGGTATTGGGCCGGCGCTCTCTCCAACAACGGCCAACTCGCGGCCATGGGGGACGGCGCGCTGGCCGTGTTCACCATCGGTCCCGCCGCCGCGCCCGTGAAGATTCAGGCGTCGACGACGGTGCTCGAGACCCAGCCGGCGTGGTCCCCCGATGGTCGCTGGCTGGCCTACACATCGACCACGACCGGACGCGCGGAAGTGTATGCGCGCCCGTTTCCCGGGCCCGGCGACGCCATCATGCTGTCGTCGAATGGGGGCAGTGGCCCCGTCTGGAGCCCCAACGGTGGCGAATTGTTCTACCTCGAACCCGGCGAGTCGGCCGACCGCATGATGGCGATGCGCTTCGCCTCGGCATCGGACCGGGAGAAGGCGCACCCGTTGTTCGCTGTCCCACATGACGGTTTGTACCGTGGCACGCCGTTGCTCGCGCCCTACGCCGTCGCGCCGGACGGGCAGTCGTTCTACGGCGTGCGCCCCGTCGCGCGCACCGTGACGCCGTTCCGACGCATTTCGCTCGTCTTCAACTGGTTCGAAGACCTGCAGGGCCCACTCCCGGCGGCGCGCTGATCGTTGTATCGTGTGCGCATGCGAACGACGTCCACGATTGCCGCTGTCTTGACGATCACCCTGCTCGCCGTGGCCACTTCGGATCTGCAGGCGCAACGCGCGAACACCGTGCCGTCATCCGTCGCGCCCTGCACCACCGCCACGCCGGCCTGCACCGAATGGGTCGCGTTGAAGGGCGGGCCCGCGCGCTCGATGATCTACACAACCTATTCACTGGACACGGCGAACGCCGGCATCACGCGCGCGCTCATCATGGTGCACGGCACGAACCGCAACGCCGATCACTACTTCGACACGGCGAAGGCCGCGGCGTTTCTCGCGGGCGCGATCACCGACACCGTCGTGATCTCACCGCGCATCGCCTCCTCCGACGGATCGTGCAAAGACACGCTCGCGGCCAATGAAGTGAGCTACACCTGCGGCGGCGACAGCTGGAAGTCGGGCGGCAACGCGGTGTCGAACAAGGACATCTCATCGTTCGACTTCGTCGACGAGATCGTGCGCAAGCTCGCGAACAAGAAAGTATTTCCGAACCTCACGCACATCGTCGTGGCCGGCCACTCGGCCGGTGGGCAGTTCGCGAACCGCTACTCGATGTCGAACAAGGTGCACGGCACCACCGGCGTGTTGATCAGCTACGTGGTCGCCAATCCCTCGAGCTACGCGTGGCCCGCCACGACGCGCCCGATGGCGGTCGATGATGCGCTGCCGGCCAACGCGGTGAAAGCGTGGGACAGCGAAGACGTGCACGCGAAGTTCACGTTCGGCGCGCCCGTGACGCGGCAGCCGGGCGCGAACGGCCGCCCCGAGCAGAACTGCGACGCCACCTACAATCGCTGGCCGACCGGCCTCGAGAATCGGCAGGCCGTGAACGGTTACACGGCCGCTATCAGCGACGAGCAATTGAAGAAGCAACTCGCCGAGCGGCCGGTGACATATCTGCTCGGGCAGGTCGACACGTTGCCCCTGGGCGGCTTCGACAGTTCGTGCGCCGCGATGGCGCAGGGCGCCACCCGCCGCGCGCGCGGTGAGGCCTTCGCGAAGTTCGTGAACGACTCGCTCGGCGCGAAACACCAGATCGCCATCGTGCCGGAATGCGGCCACAACGACCGCTGCATGTACACGACCGACGCCGTGTTTCCGTTCATCTTCCCCGGGAAGAAGTAAGGCCGTGTTCGCGCGTGTCGGCGCGCTCGCGCTCATGGCCGCCCTCGTGCAGCCCGCTGCACCGGTGACGGTGCGCGAGTTCCTGTACGAGCAGGCGCCGTTTCCCTCGGTGCACGCGTCGACGATCGTCGAGACCCCGAGCCACACACTCCTCGCGGCCTACTTCGGCGGCCGCAGCGAAGGCGCCGACGATGTCGAGATCTGGCTGTCGCGACAGACGTCTGGTGGGGCGTGGGCCGCGCCCGTCGTGATGACTGACACGCCCGACATGCCCGCATGGAATCCTGTGCTGTTTCAGGATGGCCGTCGCACGTGGCTCTATTTCAAGGTGGGACCGGATCCGCAGGAGTGGGTGGGCGCGCGCCGCTACTCTGATGACGACGGCGTCACGTGGAGCGCGGTCGAGTGGTTACCGGCGGGGCTCCTCGGTCCGGTGCGCGCCAAGCCGTTGCACCTGCGTGATGGCGCCTGGCTCTTTGGCACCTTCGTGGAAGCGGGCTACCGCTACGGCACCAATGCCAACGACCACTATCAGCGCTGGGCCGCGTGGGTCGAACGGAGCGACGACGGGTCGCATTGGGCGCGGTACGGTCCGATCGGCGTGCCGGGCGAGCTCTTCGGTGTGATCCAACCGGCGATGTGGCAGACCGATCGCGGCGAGATTCGCATGCTGCTCCGGGCCACGGCGCGCATCGGCCACATCGTCTCGTCGTCATCGACGGACGGCGGTCGCACGTGGTCGCCAGCCGTGGCCACGACCTTGCCGAATCCGAATGCCGGAATCGATGTCGTGAAGCTCGCCGACGGCCGGGTGTTGCTCGTGTACAACCACCTTGCGTCGGGGCGCGGGGCGATTCACGTGGCCGTGTCGCTCGATGACGGCGCCACGTGGAGCGCGCCGCTCACGCTCGAGACGTCGACGAGCGGTGAGCTGTCGTATCCGGCCGTCATTCAGGCGGCTGACGGTCGCGTGCACATCACCTACACCTGGCAGCGCCAGCGCATCCGCCACGTGGTTCTCGATCCGCGACAGCTCGAACCGCGGTAGCGGCTCAACTGCGGACGGTCGTGACCAGCCGGCAGGGATACGGCTTGTTGCGCTTCGGCGATTCCGAGTCGTAGACCACGACGATCTGACTGCCCTCCGCGGGACCGTGTTTGGAGGTCCCACATTTTCCTGAGACGCGGGTGCCGCTCATCGTCTGGAAGTCGTAGTGCATCGTCCGGTGCGTGCCGTGTTGTGAGCGGCTCACCTTGACCTCGCGCACGGTGCCTTCGGCGATGCGACCCTCGGCGAGGAGCCGCAGGTCTGCGCGGAGAATCGCCGCAAAGAGCGCGCTCAGGCCGACCAGAAGCCCGCCGATCAGAAACGCGAGCCACGACGGCAGCACGCGCGGGAGCATGCCGTCGGGCGCGTTGATCGAGGGCGCGCCCACCGCGTAGCGGACGGGCAGGGGATCGCCGACGGCAAGTTCGCGCCACCACGAGCGGCGGATGCGCATCGAATGCGTGATGTGCTGGCCCTCCGCATCGAAGGCGTAGTGCACGGTGCCGGAGTTCGAGTCTTTCGAATCCTTCGTGAGGTCGGTCACGATCCCCGTGGCAATCGCCGGGTGATCGATCACTTGCTGCCGTTGGGCCTCCTGCGTGCGCGATTCCTGATACATCGCGACGCCGGCCGCCGGGCCGGCCAGAAGCATTGCGACAGCGGCGATGGCCATGCCGCGTCCCGCCGACGACAGACGTACCGCTCGCGGCCGGGACCACTCGAGTCCCGCCGGCGGCGTAAAGACGGTCAACATGAACTACTCCTTGGGTTTCGGCAGCCGGCCGGCCTCGGCCAGCGCCTGGCGCAACAGGAACTCGATCTGAGCGTTGAGGCTGCGCAGGTCCGCATCGGCCCACCGCTGCAGGGCCTCATGCAGCGTGGGGTCGATGCGAACCAGAAACGTCTTGCGCTCCGCCATCGTGCGCTCCGTCCTACTGGTAGAGCGTGCCCGTGTTGACGACCGGTTGCGCGTCCTTGTCGCCGCAGAGCACGACGAGCAGATTGCTCACCATCGTCGCCTTGCGTTCTTCGTCCAACTGCACGACCTGCTTCTCGCTGAGCGAGGCCAGCGCCATTTCGACCATGCCGACCGCGCCTTCGACGATCTTCTGCCGCGCGGCGATGATCGCCGTCGCTTGCTGACGCCGCAGCATCGCGTTGGCGATCTCCGGCGCGTAAGCGAGGTGGCTGATGCGCGCTTCGATCACCTCCACGCCGGCTTTGGCCACGCGTTCTTCGATTTCCTCGCGGAGACGCTGCGCCACTTCCGCCGCCGATCCCCGCAACGACATCTCGCCCTCTTCGTGCGCGTCGTAGGGGAACGAGGTGGCCAGCGTCCGCACCGCCGACTCGGTCTGCATGTGCACGAAGTGCTCGTAGTCGTCGACCACAAACAGCGCCTCGGCTGTCTCGACGACCTTCCACACCACGATGGCGCCGATCTCGATCGGGTTGCCGATGTGGTCGTTCACCTTGAGCTTGCTGCTTTCGAAGTTGCGGACGCGGAGCGAGACGCTGCGTCGCGTGGACAGCGGGTTCACCCACCAAAAGCCCGGCGCTTTGAGCGTGCCGCGATAGTCGCCGAACACGAGGAGCACTTTGGCGGTGTTGGGATTAATGGCGAGAAAGCCGCCCCACGCGGCCAGATCGAGGAGGGCGAGCCCGATGAAGCCAATCGCCGCGAGCGGTTGGTCCTCGGCGAACGCATTCCAGAGCCCCATGATCGCGCCCGCACCAACCACGACAAGCACGCCGACCATGAGCCACCCAGAGACCGCCGAGCCGACCTTTTCCTTGACCATTGCGATGCCCTCCTGAGACATCAAAGTGATATCACTGTGATGTCTGACGGTCAAGGGCGCCGGGAGGTTCCCGGGACGATGGATCTCGGCTATGGCTGCTTCAAGACCACTGCGGCGCCGGACGGGCGGAGCGGCAGATCCGCTCGCCACGGGTAGTCGGGGTTGCCTGTGGCGACGAGCGGCACCGCCGCTCCGTCGACCGTCACCGCGTAGCGCGCATTCACCGGTAGCGACAGTCGCAAGCCCGTGCTGTGCGCCCCGCTCGTGCGGTTCTCAAGCGAGAACGTGATCTCGCGCAGGGCGGTGTCGATGACGATGTCTTTCCCGGCGTCGAAGCCGTCGCGCTCGAGCTCGAGCTTCACGCGGCTGAGGCTGTCGCGGAACGGCAGCGCGCGGTCCTGCGCGACGATGTCGAGGCGGCGCCGCAGGCCGTCGCGTGGATTGACGGCGAGTGACCTCGCGCTGGTCTTCATCGAGCCGCCATACGCGATCCAGCCGAACGTCGGGTCGTTCGTCACGACCGTCGCGGCCATGCGCAGCGCGCCGCCGAAACCGAGGTCGATCTCGCCGTCGTAGTGCCACGGTCCGCGCGGCTCGATCACGCCGCCCGGCACGCTTCCGCCCATCCACGCGCTGCCGGCTTTCGCACTCATGAACTGCCAGCCGGCCGCGCCGTCATTCTCCTTGCCGGGAAACCAGAAGCCGTAGTTCGTCTCAGCCGTGCCGGAGTTCACGAGACTCCATGAACTCAAGTACGACGCGTAGCCGAGCTGCAGCCAGTCGTACGGACTCGGCGCGAAGTTGAGCGCGTAGTCGAGCACGCCCCAGCCGCCCATCGCCGCCATGTAGCTCACGCCCGGATCGGCGCCGAGCGTGTAATACGCCGGGTTCAACCAGCCGCGCACCACCAGCCCCGATGCGAGCTGGCGATCCATGAACGCGCGCGCGGCCTCGCGCGACACGTCCGGGTGCGACCACCACTTCTTGAGCTTCAGGTCGAACCACAGGTTCTGATCGGGCGCCATGTCGTGCGTGGCGCCGTACTTGGCGAAGGCGTACGTAGACTCGAACGCCGTGCGATCGAACGCGTACTCGCTGCGGAACGGATAGGGATCGTCGTAGATGAAGTACTTGGCCTTCTTCTCCCACTCGCGCGTGAGGGCCGCGGCTTGTTCCGGATAGCCCTCGGTCTTCAGCGCGTCGACGAGCTCGAGGACGATGAGCTCGTTGTAGAGGCCCCACTTATAGGTGTCGTAGTACTCGGGGTAGATCTCGTACGGGTAGGTGTAGAACGCCTTCGCCGTTTCCATGGCGCGCGTGAGATACCCCTTCGCGTCGAGGTAGGTCGACAGCTCGGGGTACATCTTCGCGATCTGATACATGTGGAAATACAGCATGATCACGTGCGGGTAGTCGTAGTTGCGCCACACGTGCTCTTTCACGAGGTCCTTCTTCGCGGTGGCACCGTCGCGCAGGCTGTTCGCGTAGGCGACGCGGCGTTGCGGGTCGCGGTTCACGAACCAGTTCGGCGTGCCGTATACCCCATACGGATACGGCCGCTCGTCGTCTCGGCGCTGGAGCCCGCCCCACACGAAGTGCTTGATGTAGTACTCCAGCGATTCGATTTCCTTCTTGTCGGGGAAGGAGACGTTCTTGGCGGCCAGATAGGGCGCCTTCGCGAGGCCCGGGTCGTCGCAGGTGAGCGCGTAGACCATGCGATCGATGAAGATGTCGGGATCGTCGATCGTGCGGACGGTCTTCGCCTTCATGTCGTAGATCGCATACACGCCGTCCCACCACTTCGACGGATCCTTGATCTGCTGCCGATTGACGAGGAACGCCGCGCGCTTCTTGATGAGCGTCTCCATCGGCTCGGTGACGAAGAACTCGAGATAGGTCTTGCGCCCGCCGTCATGCGTGATCGTGAGCATGTTCTCGCCGAGCTTGCGGAAGGTGATCTCGTAGAGCGGCGTTGCGGCGCCGGTCGTCGATGTCGGCTGAATGGACGTCGCCGCCGGAAACTCCGCCGTGACGGACTCGATGCGCGCCTTCGTGTGCAAGGCGACACGCGCGCTGAGGTCCACGGGTACGGTCATGCCGGGCACCACGCGCACGTCGAAGAGGCCGTTGTCGTAGAGGAGCTGGCGGAGTTCGTCGTAGGAGTTCGCCCACATCATGCGCAGGCCGTAGGTGGCCGTCGCGCCGGCGGCCAGGTCCTTCCCGGTATGCGGCTGACGCCAGGTGCCGCGCGTCTCTTCGCCGCCGGATTTCTCCGAGTGCGCGAACACCTGCGTGCCCGCCACATATTCGAGCGACGTGCCGGGGGCGGCGGTGACGAGCAGGAACGGTGGCGCGCCCGAGGCGCGCGTGTAGAAGAAGAAGGAGCCGGCGCCCGAGACGAACTTGTGCTGCAGGAAGCCGCGCTCGAAGATGTCGGCCGGCGTCGCGCCGTTCGTGCCCTGCACGGGAATCGAGAAGCCGAGGTCGCCGATGTGTGTGGCCCGCCGCGCCGTCAGCGTCACCGTCCAGTCGAGTCGATGCTCGGTGGCCGTGTAGGTTTCGGTGACACCGAGTGCCGCATCCGCCGCGGCCGTGTAGCGCGCCGTGCGCCCGTCCGGCGTGGTGCTGAACGCGCCACGCGGCGCCGTCGTCCACGCGCCCGTGCCCTGACGATACGTGACGGTCAGTCCGAGCACCGGCGCGCCCGCCGGCGCCGCGCCGCCGCGGCCCCGTCCGGCCGGCGGCATCAGCATCGCGTTGAACGGATCATCCGTGCGCTTGAGCTGCGACACCCCGCGCGCATCGGCGGTGAACGTGAAGTCGCCGATGGTGGTGGCGGCCGCAGTGACGGGCGCGGGCTGTTGCGCCGCCAGAAGAACGACGGCAGTCACCGCAAGAGCGGTCGTGGACACAGCGATGGCGCGGAACATGCGGCAACGATAGACGCCGTCGGTGTTCCTGTCCAGCGAGGCGCCGGGAATGATCAGGACATTGGTCGCGCTGATGGCACCGCTACGCCGCCGGCGCGAGCTCGGCAACGAAGTCGGACGCGGCATGCATCGTGAAGTGACCAGGCGTCATCGGCAGCGGTGTGATCTGCAGGCGCGGGTCGAAACAGCGGGCGAGACCAGTGAGCAGCCCCTGGACGAATCCGCTGAAGGCATCGCGATGCCAGACATAGCGCACGTGCGCGCGCGCCTCCGATTCGAGCTTCCACAGCATGACCGGCGGACGGAGCGCCGGGAACACCATGCCGACGGCGTTCTGAAACTGCCGCATGCCGCGCTCGCTGGTGTCGGTGAAGGAGGCTCCGGTCGCCCGGCGCATCCGGTCGGTGACTTGCGACTCGTTCCGCATCACCCAGTGTTCGCCGGCGTGCGCCAGCATCTCGGCCGGCGCCGTCTCGAGCGTGGCCGAGGCCACGTCGATCAGGTGTTGGATGCCGTTGCCGCTCACGCGCTGGTACGCCGACTCGGCACTGGACGTCGCATGGGCTTTGACGACGATCTCGTCCCAGGTGTCGGCGCTGTGCTGCTCGAGCACGAGCTGTTGCACCGCTTTGTAGATCAGCGCGTTCATGTCACTGATACACAAAAGCCAAAGGCGTGCCGTCAGGGCGCTGACACGACGATGTGCCTAACCAACAGACACGGCAGCACTTGAACGCGCCGCGCCATTCGTGCCGGCGCAACCACATGGGCAATTCGCCTCGACGTGTGGGGAGAAACGCCCAGCCGGGCTATCCTTTACGCGATGAGTCGCGACGAGAAGATCCGCACCTTCGACCCCAACAGCCCGGGGGATCCGGGGAGTAGTCTCTACGGGTTGCCGTTCGACACCTCCGACGCGGAAGTGGTCGTGGTGCCCGTGCCGTGGGACGTGACGGTGTCGTACAAGGACGGAGCCGCCCTGGGACCGGCGGCCGTGCTCGCCGCTTCGGTGCAGGTGGACCTCTTTGACCCGGCGGTCACCGACGCGTGGAAGATCGGTGTGGCCATGGACGAGATCTCGACCGAGGTCCGTGAGGCGGCGACGCGGCTCCGCGAGGACGCGAAGACGTACATCGACGCGATCACCACGGGCATCGATCCGGTGAGCGTGGCGGCCACCGCCCACATTCGTGATGCGGTGAACGACGGCTCGGCGTGGCTGAACCAGTGGGTGGAAGCGCGGTGCGCGCAGTTTCTGGATGCCGGCAAGCTCGTGGTGCTGCTCGGCGGCGATCACAGCACCCCCTATGGATTCATGAAGGCGCTGGCCGCCCGCCACGACTCGTTCGGCATCCTGCAGATCGACGCGCACGCCGACCTGCGCGATGCCTATGAGGGCTTCACGTTCTCGCACGCCTCCATCATGCGCAACGCCCTGCGGATTCCGCAGGTGAGCCATCTCGTGCAGGTGGGAATTCGTGACTACTGCCAGGAAGAGGCGGATGTCATCGCGTCCGATCGACGCATCACGACGTTTTTCGATCGCGACCTGAAACACGCGCAGTACCACGGCGCGACCTGGGCGGAGCAGGTGCAGGCGATCGTCAATGCGCTGCCGCAACACGTGTATCTCTCGTTCGACATCGACGGCCTCGATCCGAAGCTGTGCCCGAACACCGGCACGCCGGTGGCCGGCGGCTTCGAGTTCGAGCAGGCGCTCTTCCTCATCGAGCAGGTCGTGCGGACGGGCCGTCGCGTGATCGGCATGGATTTGAACGAAGTCGCTCCGGGCGCCGACGGCGAGTGGGATGCCAACGTCGGGGCCCGCATGCTCTTTCGGATGTGCAATCAACTGGCGGTGAGCCATGGCCGTGCATAACGCTGCTGTTCTGCGCCGGGCGACGTTCGTCCTGGCGTTCACTCTCGTCGTGTCGCTGGTCTGGCGTGGCGTCGCCGTGCAGGCCCAAGCCACCGATGTGTTCGCGCCATCCGAGATCACATCGTCGATGCTCAAGGCTGCGCGGTGGCAGATCGCGCATCCGAATCACGCCGCGAACGACTGGACCAACGGCGCCTTCTACGCGGGCGTCTTCGCGGCGTGGGAGACGACGAAGGATCCCGGGCTGATGGATGCGATGGTCGCGATGGGCGAGAGCGTGCACTGGCAGCCGGGGCCGCGCATCGATCACGCCGACGAGATCGCGATCGCCCAGACCTACATCGATCTCTATCGCGTGAAGCAGGACCCGAAGATGCTGCAGCCGACCGTGGCCCACGTGGCGGCGATGCGCGCCACCGTGCCTGGACGTGAAGCGCAGGCCCACGGCATCACCTGGTGGTGGTGCGATGCGCTCTTCATGGGACCGCCGACACTCGCGAAGCTCGGCGTCACGCTGAACGACACGGCGTACTTCACGATGAGCGACCGGCTGTTCCGCGAGACGTACGACCTGCTGTTCGCGAAAGACGAGCATCTCTTCTTCCGCGACGCGACGTATCTACCGGCTACGGGCAAGCGCGAGGCCAACGGCCGTCACGTCTTCTGGAGCCGCGGGAACGGCTGGGTCGCCGGCGGCCTGGTGCGGCTGCTGCAGGAACTGCCGGCCACGTGGCCGACGCGGCCGTTCTACGTGTCGCTCTACAAAGAGATGATGGCGCGCGTGATCACGCTGCAGCAGCCGGATGGACTGTGGCGCTCGAGCCTGCTCGATCCCGCGTCGTACCCGGGCGGCGAAGCGAGTGGGTCCGGGTTCTACACCTACGCGCTGGCCTGGGGCATCAACAACGGCCTGCTCGACCGTGCGACGTACGGCCCGGCGGTCCGCAAGGCGTGGACGGGCTTGCACACGTTGATCCAGCCGGATGGTCACGTGGGCTGGGTGCAGCCGATCGGGCAGGATCCGCGCAAGGACTTCTCGCCCGAGAGTTGGGAAGTGTACGGCACCGGCGCGTATCTCCTGGCTGGTGCTGAAGTGATCAAGCTGAAGTAACTCGCGGAGGCCCACGTGAAGCGTCGAGACTTTCTGAAAACCAGCGCCACGCTCGGCGCCACGTCGGCCGTGACGGCTACGCTCGGCGCGACTGGCGTCGAGGCGGCGGCCGTCGTGCCGCAGGCGGCACCGAACGACCGTCAACTGTGGACGTCCACACTCGCCAAGATCGCGAAGCCGGTGCTCACCAACATCGCGGCCGGCACGCTGCAGAAGAACTGGAAGGTCGAGTACAGCCCGACCTGGGACAACCGCAACGCCAAGGTCGCGTATCTCGAGGCGTTCGGCCGCCTGTCCATGGGCCTCGCGCCGTGGCTCGCGCTCGGTGCCGACAGCACGCCGGAAGGCGAGCAGCGCGCGGAGCACGCGCGGCTGCTTCGCGCGGGCATCGCGCACGCGGTGGATCCGCAGAGCCCCGACTACATGCTGTGGCACGACACGAGCCAGACGCTCGTCGACGCCGCCTATCTCGCGCAGGCGTTGCTGCGCGCGCCGGCCGTGCTGTGGGAGCCGCTGGATGCCACGACCAAAGCGCGCGTGATCACGGAGTTCCGTGGGCTGCGGCGCGTCACGCCGTACGACAGCAACTGGCTGCTCTTTGCCGGCATGACCGAGTCGTTTCTCGACTGGGCCGACGGCAGCGCCGATCAATACCGCATCTCGACGATCCTCAATCGCATCGAGTCGTTCTATGTCGGCGACGGCTGGTACTCCGACGGGCCGAAGTTCCACATGGACTACTACAACTCGTGGGTGATCCACTCGATGCTGGTCGATGTGCTCGCCACGCAGAAGCTCGTCGCGGAGCGCAAGAAGCAGAACACGAAGCCCATTCAGGATCGGTACGATCAGGCCCTGAAGCGCATGCGCCGCTACGCGGAGTTCAACGAGCGCATGATTTCTCCGGAAGGCTCGTTCCCGGCATTCGGCCGTAGCGCCACCTACCGGACGGCGGCGTTCCAGGCGCTCGAGCACTGCGCGCTCCTGCATCAGCTGCCCGACGGCATCACGCCGGGGCAGGTCCGTGCCGGCATCTCCGCCGTGATCCTTCGGATGTTCGCGATGCCGGGCATCTTTGACGAGCAGGGCTGGCTCACGCTCGGGTTCGCGGGCCATCAGCCGAACATCGCCGACTACTACTCGAACAGCGGCAGCATGTACATCTGCAGCCTCGGCTTCATCGCGCTCGGGCTGCCCGCGTCCGATCCGTTCTGGGCCTCACCCGCCGAAGACTGGACACAGAAGAAGGCCTGGGCCGGCTTGCCGTTCAAGAAGGACTACGCCGTTGATTACTAGAGCCGCGCTGGCGCTCGCGCTGGGCGTCGCTACGTTCGCGCCGCAAGGCGCACCGCTCATCGATCTGGCCGCCGACACGTCGCGGCAGGTCGTTGTCGATCGCGAGCCGAAGCAGTACCTCGGCCATCCGACGACCGTGCTGCTCGAAGACGGGAAGACGATCATCGCCGTCTATCCCAAGGGGCATGGCGCCGGTGCGATCGTGATGAAGCGCAGCACCGACGGCGGCAAGACCTGGAGCGATCGCCTGCCCACGCCGGAGAACTGGTCCACGTCGAAAGAAGTCCCCACGATCTACCGCATCGTCGACAAAGCCGGCAAGAAGCGCCTCGTGATCTTCTCCGGCCTGTATCCCGTCCGCATCGCCTCGTCGGAGGATGACGGCCGCACCTGGACGCCGCTGACGCCGATCGGCGACTTCGGCGGCATCGTGGCCATGGGCTCGCTCGTGCGGTTGACGAACGGCGACTACATGGCGCTGTTTCACGACGATGGCCGGTATTTCACGGCGGGCGGCAAGAAGAGCGTGTTCACCGTCTACAAGACGATCTCGACCGACGGCGGACGAACGTGGGGGGCGCCGCAGGTCGTTGTGTCGCGTCCGGACGTCGACCTGTGTGAACCGGGCGCGCTTCGTTCTCCAGACGGCAAGGAGATCGCGGTGCTGCTGCGCGAGAACCGGCGCGTGAAGCACTCGTTCGTGATCACGTCGACCGACGAGGGCGCCACGTGGTCGGCGCCGCGGGAAGTGTCTCTGTCGCTCACGGGCGACCGTCACGTGGCGAAGTATGGTCCCGACGGCCGCGCGGTCGTCGTCTTCCGCGACATGGCGCCCGAGAGTCCGACCAAGGGCGATTGGCTCGGGTGGGTCGGGACGTACGACGACATCGTGCACGGCCGTGACGGACAGTATCGCGTGCGCTTCATGGACAACGCCGATAGCTGGGATTCGACCTATGCGGGTCTTGAACTCCTGCCCGACGGCGCGTTCGTGTCGACGACCTATGGGCATTGGGTCAAGGACGAGGAGCCGTACATCGTGTCGGTGCGCTTCTCGCTGACGGAACTCGATCGGATGAAGCGGTGATTGCGCGGATCCGTGCGCTGGAAGCCGTCGCACGTCGGCTCGAGCCGGACGCGGCAGCCCGTCGTGCGCTCTCGGAGCCGGTCACGGCGTATGCGGAGGGCTTCCTCGAGTCGCTCTCCTCAGGGCCCACGTATGTGAAGACCGCCGATAGCGGTGCGGGCTTGTATGACGCGCCGATCGGCGAAGGGCCGTCGGACATCCACGCGCTGCTCGGTTTGCTGGCTGAGCACGTGGACCGGCCCGGCATCAACCCGGCGTCGGGCGGACATCTTGGCTACATCCCAGGCGGCGGCCTGTATCCATCGGCACTCGGTGACTTCCTCGCTGATGTCACCAATCGCTATGCCGGCGTGTTCTTCGCGAATCCCGGCGCCGTGCGGATGGAACACATGCTCACGCGCTGGATGGCCTCGGTCGTGGGCTTTCCGGAGACGGCCGCCGGCAATCTGACGTCCGGTGGGTCGATCGCGAACCTCATCGGCGTGGTCACGGCGCGTGAAGCGCTGGGCATTCGCGCGCGTGACATTCCGACGGCGGCGATCTACCTCACCGCGCACGTGCATCACTCCATCGACAAGGCGATTCGCATCGCCGGTCTCGGCGAGTGCGTGATCCGTCACGTGCCGATGGATGCGCGCCATCGCATGGATGCCGACGCGCTCAACCGCGCGATCATCGCCGACCGCGAGAGCGGACTCCGTCCGTTTCTCGTCATCGCGTCCGCGGGCACGACGGATGTCGGTGCCGTGGATCCGCTGACGTCGATTGCGGATATCGCCGCGCGCCACGGCCTCTGGTGTCATGTCGATGGCGCCTACGGCGCGTTCTTCGCGCTCTGCGATGAGGGACGGGCCGCGCTGCGCGGCATGGACCGCGCCGACTCGCTCGTCATGGATCCGCATAAGACACTGTTCCTGCCGTACGGTAGCGGCGCCGTGCTCGTGAAGAATCCGCGGTCGATGCAGGACGCGCACTTCTACACCGCCAACTACATGCAGGATGCGGCGACCGCGCGCGACGAGGTCTCGCCGGCGGATCTCTCCCCGGAGCTCACGAAGCACTTTCGCGGTTTGCGCTTGTGGCTGCCGCTGAAGCTCTTTGGCGTGGCGCCGTTCCGAGCGGCGTTGGCGGAGAAGATGTGGCTCGCGCGCTACTTCCGCGAACGCCTCCTCGAGCGGCCCGGGTTCGCGGTGGGGCCGGAGCCGGATCTGTCGGTGGTCACCTTTCGGTACGTGCCGGAGCGCGGTCACGCCGACGCCTTCAATCGTCGTCTGGTGCAGGCGATTCACGACGACGGCCGCGTGTTCCTGTCATCGTCGATGATCGACGGTGTCTATACGATCCGTCTGGCGTGCGTGGTCTTCCGCACGCACCTCGATACGATCGATCTCACGCTGCGCATTCTCGATGAGAAGGTCGCGGCGCTGCGCTCCGCTTAGCGCCGTTCGCGAAAATCAATCAATCGCAGCCGCCCGTCGAGTCCGTCGGGCGGTTGTTCGTGCGCGTAGCCGACGCGGACCGCGCGATCCTGCGGTCCGCAGGTCAGGTCCACCGTGCCGCCACCGCCGACGGCAAGCCGTCGCGGCTGGTCGAGCTGCAGTCGCAGCCGGCCCGGGTTCGTGTCGATGCTGAGCACCATGAGTGGGCCGCTGCAGTCGATGTCGCGCAAGCGGCCGGTCGCCGTGCGCGTGAGATCGGCGGGGCCGCTGACACCGCGGAGAAAGGTCTGCGCAAAGGCGCGTTCACTGGCGGTGTCGGCCGCGGCGACCACCGCGCGGCCCTCGCGCGCGGCCTCGTCGAAGTCGTTGGTCGCCGCGAAGAGGTTCGTGGTGATCTGGTGATACAGGAACTGATCGGCTCGGCGCAGGGGGCGGACCCCCGCCAGCGTGCGACGCGCATTGTCGAGTTGCCCGGATCCCACGAGAAACGCGGCGTAGCGCAGGCGGATGCCGATGTGATCGGGCGCGAGTTGCACCGCGGTCTGATGCAAGGTCTCGGTGCGCGGACGGTTGTCGTGGCCCGTGAGTTGCGCGAGCTCCGACCACGCCATCGCGTCGGTGGTGCGGTGGGCCACGGCGCGTTCGAGCCAGTCACGGGCCGCGTCCCTGTTGCCGCTCTGCAGCTCGAACCGACCGCGAGCCGCTTCCACGCGCGGCTCATCGGGGTGATCTCGCAACAACGCGTCGAAGGCCGCGCGCGTCGCGGTGTCACGGCCACTGCCGGCCGCAAGCACCTGGGCAAGGACGAGTTCGGCGTCGAGTGACGCGACGGGGGTTGCGGTGGGCGCGGGGGCGGACTCCGCGCGCGGATACGGCACACGCAAACGGCGGAAAAAGCCGCGCGAGATGTACTGGCGCAACTCGCTGTCGAGTTGCTCGAGCGTCGTGCCGAAGACCGTCGTCAGCGCCTCAGCCGTCGGCGAACCGGTGGCCGTCGCGCGCAAGAAGCCGTCGACGCGCGGTTGGTACCGCTCGCCGGCGACCAGCATGTGGGTGAGCGCCCAGCTTTCGGCATAGAAGACGCCGGTGTGTTCGGTCGTGTATTCCGGCGAGGCGTGGGTCACCTCGACCAGCCGACGAATTGGAATCAGTGAGGCGTTCGTCAGCGCCGCGAGCCGGCTGGGTGGCGGCGCGCCGATGACCCCCACGTCTCGCTGCCACTCAACGGTCGACAGAAACTCGGCCAGCCCCTCCGACAACCAGGTGGGATAGGACGCACCGGAGCGCTGCAGGGCGGCGTGCGCGTATTCGTGCGTGAGGATGGCCGTGCTGTCGGCGTCGTAGTGGCCGATCACGATGAAGTCACGATCGGTCGCCGGCTGGTAGTAGGCCGCGCTGCCGGCCGACGTGCGGTATGGCCGGTATTCGTCACGATTGCCGAAGACCACCACCTGCGTGCGGAGGCCGGTGAAGGGCGGCAACGCCATGAAAGTGTCGAAGAAGCGTTGGATGCCTTCGAGTTCCGAGGCGACCGCGGTGGCCGTGCGCGCGCCGTCCGTCGTGAAGACCTCGAAGTGCGCCGTCACGGCGCGCGTCCAGGTGACGGCTCGGGCCGAAGCGCCCATCGCGATGGCGAGCGCCGCGAGCCCGATCGCCGCGCGCCACCGAGTGGACATCTACTTCGTGATGCCGCAGGCGGCGAGCGTGCCCGCGTCCATGCCGCGACGGAACGCGGCCACGCGCTGTGCGGAGGATCCGTGCGTGAAGGCGTCCGGCCGCACCGGGCCGCCCGACATCTTCTGGATGTTGTCGTCGCCGATGGCGGCGGCGGCGTTGAGCGCGCTCTCCACATCGCCACGCTCCAGCAAATTGCGCTGTTCGGTTGTGTGCCCCCACACGCCGGCCAGGCAATCTGCCTGCAGTTCCACCTGCACGGACAACGCGTTCTTGCCGCGCGACCGGCTGCCCATGGCTTCACGCAGCTGATCCTCGGCGTTCAGCAAATGCTGCACGTGATGCCCGATCTCGTGGGCGATCACATACGCCTGCGCGAAGTCTCCAGAGGCGCCGAAGTCGCGCTTGAGTTCGTCGTAAAAGCCGAGGTCGATGTAGACCTTCTCGTCGCCGGGGCAATAGAACGGGCCGACCGCCGACGTGGCGGCGCCACACGCTGAGTCCACACGGTCGCGAAACAGCACCATCTTCGCGCGCGAGTACCCGACCCGCGATGACGGGGGCAGGATCTTCGTCCACGCATCCTGCGCGTCATTGAGGACGAACTTCACGAACTCGTAGCGCTCTTTCTCTTCCGGCGTCTGCGTGGCCGGAGGCGCCGGCGCCGTCGAAGCCGAGGAGGACGAGGTCGTGGTGTCTTCCGGGATCTGATCGAGGAGTGAGAAAAAGTCCTGCTTGAAGACCAGGCTCAGCAGGCCGACGATGAGCAGGCCGCCGATGCCGAGGTGGCGGCCGCCGATCGGCAGCCCTCCGATGCCGCTGCTGCCGCCTCCGCGGCGGTCTTCGATGTCTTCGTCGCTTGTGCCTCGCTGCCAACGCATGGTGACAGAGAGTTTAGTGGATATCGGCGTCCACGACGTCCGCCGAGAGCTCGTACAGCGAGGTCTCCGGCCCGTTCAGCATGAGGCGGTAGGTGGACGGCAGCGCGGCCAGCGTGGACCGCACGTGTTCGCGTTCTTGTGCGCCGTAGAGGTGCCAGTTCACGAGGATGTACCGGGCCTGCCGCTCCCGCAACGCGCGGAGCGCGTCAGCGGACGGAAACGAGCGCAGTCTCGGCAAATCCCGGCTGATCGCGTCGGGAATGAAGTCGCTATAGCCGTTCAAGAGCGGCTGCCAGTGCCACGTCGACTGCAGCATGTAGTGCGTCTCGTGCGACATGTCTTCGTGCGCGTAGAACGGGAACGCCGCCACCGGGCCGCGCGGCAGCTTGCTCAGCCAGCGCACCGCCGGCGTGGGCGCCGGCGCGTCGGCCCAGTCGAGCGGGCCCACGGTGGAGCGCGCGAGCGTGGCGACCATCAGCACCGTGAGCCACACCACGCGGCGGGAGCCGCGCCAGTTCATCTCGAGGGACGCGACGCCGATCCCCGCGAGGACGGCCGACGCGAGCGTGACGAGGAGGCCGAGCCGCGCCGGGGCGCGCAGCATCGACATGAAGGGCACGGTTTCGAACAACAGGCGGTACAGCCCCGCATCCGGTCCCAGCGACCCCCACGCCGCCATCACGGCAAGCACGACGTAGAACCCGATGAGGCGGCGCGCCGTGATGCCGCTCAGCATGCCTTCCGATTTCAGCGAGCGCGTGATCGCGAGCGCCGCGAGGCCGAGAGACATAAAGCCGGGGAACAGCACCTCGCGCCAGTGCCCGAGATACGGCAGCATCCAGCGATAGGCCACGAGCGCGGAGGCGAAGTAGGAGCGCCAGCCGGCGTCGTAGATCCGCGCATCATCCAGCGTGCGCCCGAAACCGGCCCGCTGGATGTCCAGATAGGGCTGCAGGAACGGCAACACTAGTGCGAAGGCCACGACCGCAGCGAGCAGCACCCGCGCCCAGAACCGCAGCGACCGGATCTGTCCCGACCACAGGCCGAACCAGAGAATGCCGAGCGCAACAGCCAAGCCACCGAACAGGCCGTAGTAGCCGCACGCCAATCCTTGCACCGCGAGGACGACGCCGAGCCACAGCGCACGCACCGTGGACGGCCGTTCAATCAACTGATGCATGGCGAGCAGCGCCAGCGGGGGACCGAACGTCATCAACAACTGGATGTGGGCCAGATGCGCGAACGTGTAACTGCAGAACGCGTACACCGTTCCCGCCAGCGCCGCGCCCCAGCGACTGCCCGTCAGGTAGCGGACGAGCGCAAACATGCACACGCCCGCCAGGACGAATGACACCAGAATCGTGAAGTTGCTGGTGGCGATCGGGTTCTTCGTGAGCACCCAGACCGGCACGCCGATCACGCCGGCGACGAGATTGGCCTCCGAAAACGCCAAGGCGTGCCGTTGTGGATAGAAGATGTTCGCATTCCACACGCTGTCGTCAGACGTCAGCGCGTGGGCGACCCATGCGACGTTCCAGATGCTGTATCGCCCGTCACCGGTGTCCACGCGCGCGGCCGTGCCGAGGCGTGCAGCGAGCGGCCACGTGAAGACAATGGCGAGCAGTGCGGCAACGACGGTGGCAGTAGCCAGTTCGCGGGCGGTGGGAGCGCCCCGAGCTGCATTCACAGACTGGTCAGCATATCGGTACTGCCACGCGGGATGCGAGTACCAAACGAGTGTTCGGTGTGAGATCGGCCGACTACTGCGTTTTGAAGATGAAGAGGTTCCGGCTCAGCAGGGCCGACGGATCACAGACCCCCGGTCGACCCGGAATCGTGGCCCCAGAGACCGTGCCGTCCGATGCCCATGATCCGCCCCGATCCGATGAGGCGTAGGCCGCAAGTCCGCCGGTGGAGCACACGTAGAGGCGCATCCGTCCGTCGCTCAGTCTCGCCAGCTCCGGGACGCCGCCATAGCTCACCTGGGAGTACTCCGCGAAGGTGAGGCCGTCGCTCGACCGGGCCAACATCGTGCTGGTGCCTCTCGAGACGGCCATCAGCCAGGAGCCATCGGGCAGCTGCGCGACCGATGGATCCGTCTCCGTTTGTCCGGTGAAGCTCATCGCTTGCCCCAGCGTCGTGAAGTTCACGCCGTCGCTCGACTCCGCCATGCAGATGCGGTGGGTGCCGGAGCCGAACCCGAACAGATACGTGAGCCGAACCTTCCCCGACGCCGTGAGGTACGCGTCCGGATCGACCGCGCCCTGCGGACGAATGAACCCGTCGATCTTGATGGCACTGACGGGCGTGGCCGTCGTGCCGTTGACGCGCGCGAGCCAGATGCCGTCCGTTTCCCCGTTCACGTAGTACACGCCGATCGACCCGTCCGGCAGCACCGTCGCATCCGGCACTGAGGCATGGGCGAGCGCGTCGGTGGCGTTTGTGAGCGCCAGCCCGTTGCTCGTCTGCGCGATCGCCATGTTGTGAAAGTAGGGGCCGTTCGTGGCCGTGACCGGAGTGCCCGGTGTGGACGCGGTGACCGTGCACCCCGTGGCCGTCGTGGTGCCTCCGCTCGTGGTCGTGGTCGTGCCGGTCGAGGTCGAGACGCTCGATGTGCTCGGCGACGCCGGCGATCCGCC
>CAYFLU010000036.1:6399-22435 GCA_964343975.1 uncultured Solibacteraceae bacterium | reverse complement strand
TACTCCTCTGAATGGTTCTGGTCGAAGATCTGGCACTGCCTCAAGGTGGCGCCGGATGTGTTCGACGCCGCCGCGAGTTGGGTGGAGCTCGCGGACTACGTGCCTGCGGTGCTGAGCGGCGTGCGCGATCCGCAGCAGGTCAAGCGCGGCGTCTGCGCGGCGGGCCACAAGGCCATGTACTCACCCGCGTGGGGCGGTCTGCCGTCCACGACGTTCCTCGAACGGCTGGATCCGAAACTGGCGGCGCTGCGGTCGCGGCTCTTCGACACGGCATGGCCGTCAGACCGGCCGGCCGGTCATCTCTGCGCGGAATGGGCGGCGGCCTTCGGGCTGCCCGAAGGCATTCCCGTCGCCATGGGCGCGTTCGACGCGCACTACGGCGCGGTGGGCGCCGGCGTCACCGCCGGAACGCTGGTGAAGATCATCGGCACGTCCACCTGCGACATCGCGATTGCACCGGGCGGCGGCGCGGCGCCGAATGTGCCCGGCATCTGCGGCACGGTCAACGGCTCGGTGATGACCGGATACTACGGCGTCGAAGCCGGTCAGTCGGCCGTCGGCGACCTCCTCCGCTGGTGGGTGGAAGTCGTGTGCGAAGGCAACGAGTCGACGCATGCCGCGCTCACCGCAGACGCGGCCCAACTCGCGCCGGGCGCCTCGGGCCTGGTCGCGCTCGACTGGAACAACGGCAACCGCACCATCCTCGTCGATCCGCGCCTCACCGGCCTCATCGTCGGACAGACGCTGCACACGACACGCGCCGAGATTTACCGCGCGCTGATCGAAGCCACGGCGTTCGGCGCGCGCGCGATCATCGAGCGGCTGAACGCGAACGGCGTCGGCATCGAACGCGTGGTGTCGTGCGGCGGCATCGCGGAGAAGAATCCGCTGTTCATGCAGATCTACGCGGACGTGCTCGGCTATCCGATGCTGATCGCCGGCTCCCCGCAGACACCCGCGCTCGGCTCGGCCATCGCGGCCGCCGTCTGTGCCGGTGCCGCCGCTGGCGGCTATCCGACCTTCGAAGAGGCCCAGCGCGCGATGACGCGCGTGTCGGACACGCAGTATCAGCCGAACCCGAAAGCGCGGAAGGTGTACGACGAGCTCTACGGCCTCTACCGCGAGTTGCACGACAGCTTCGGCGGCGTGCCCGGCGCGCGCGCCGACTTCCCCACGCTCATGAAGCGGCTGCTCACGATTCGCGAGCGCGCCACCGGAGGACACGCGTGATGGCGCTGCCGTTCCAGGACCTGCGCGAGCGCGTGTGTCGCGCAAACGTCAACCTTGTCGCGCGCGGGCTCGTCATGGAGACGTTCGGCAATGTCTCCGGCATCGACCGCGCCGCCGGTGTGTTTGTGATCAAGGCGAGCGGCGTGCCGTATGACGCGCTCACCGCCGAGCACATGGTGCCGGTCTCGCTCGAGACCGGCAAGGCGCTCGAGACCACGTATCGGCCGTCGTCCGACACCGACACGCATCACGAGCTCTATCGCGCGTTTCCCGAGTGCGGCGGTGTGGCGCATACGCACTCGGAATACGCCACCGCCTTCGCCCAGGCCCGCGTCGGCATCCCCTGTATGGGCACAACGCACGCCGACTACTTCAACGGCGACGTACCCGTCACGCGCCCGATGACCCGCGCGGAAGTCGAGACCGACTACGAGCGCAACACGGGCCTCGTCATCGTCGAAGCCTTTCGCGAACAGGGGTTGAGCGGCGCGGATGTCACGGCGGTGCTCGTGGCCAATCACGGTCCCTTCGCCTGGGGCGTCGACGCCGATCAGGCCGTGGAGCGCGCGGCCATCGTGGAATACCTCGCGCGCATGACGGCCGTACAGCATGCGATGAACCCGCACGCGCCGCGGCCGGCCGACTACCTCATCCACAAGCACTTCAGCCGCAAACACGGCGCCAACGCCTACTACGGACAGAAATGAGTCGAGCGGTTCTCTGGGATCTCGACGGCACTCTCGCCGATTCGAGCGCGTTTCACTTCCGGTCGTGGCAGGCCACGATGGGCCCCATCGGTGTCGAGGTCACGGAAGCCAAGTTCCTCGAGACCTTCGGCCGGCGCAACGAGTTCATCGTGCCGATGTGGCTCGGCGCCCGCTCCACGCCGAGGCTGGCGCAGGAGTTGGCGGATGCGAAGGAAGCCATGTACCGCGCCTTCGTCGAGATTGACGGCCTAACGCCGCTGCCCGGCGCCCGCGAGTGGGTGCAGCGCCTACACGATGCCGGCTGGAAACAGGCCATTGGCTCGTCGGCGCCGCGTCGCAACGTCGACGTCATGATTGACGCGATCAGCCTGAAGTCGTTCTTCGACATCACCGTCGCGGCCGAGGAAGTCGTGCATGGCAAGCCGGCGCCGGACGTGTTTCTGAAAGCCGCCGAGTTGCTCGGCGTGCCGCCGTCGCAGTGCATCGTCGTGGAAGACGCCGCGGCCGGCATCGCGGCCGCGCGTGCCGCCGGCATCCGGTGCATCGGGGTGGGTGAAAATGGAACGGACGCGGCAGACCTCCGCGTCCGTTCGTTGGATCAGCTGCCGCCCGATGCGTTCGAGCGGCTGCTTGGGTAAGTACAGAAGCCCGGCCTGAAGGCCGGGGCCTCCAATCTCTATTTGTCCGCGCCGAACTTGAACACCGTCTGCGACACGTACTTGCCGCCTGGCCGCAGCTCGGTCGACGGGAACGTCTTCTGATTCGGTGAATCCGGATAGTGCTGGGTCTCGAGGCAGAACCCGCCACGATGCACGTTGGTCTTGCCGCCCTTGCCCACCTTCGTGCCATCAAGGAAGTTGCCCGAGTAGAACTGGATGCCCGGCTCGGTGGTCGAAATCTCGAGCGTGCGACCCGACGCCGGATCCTTCGCGATCGCCGCGAGTGACAGGCCATCGCCCGTGCGGTTCAGCACCCAGTTGTGGTCGTAGCCCTTGCCGCGCGTGAGCTGCTCGTCCTTCTGATCAATGCGCGCACCGATCACCGTCGACTTGCGGAAATCGAACGGCGTGCCCTCAACCGGCGCCAGCTGCCCGGTGGGAATGAGCGTGTCGTCGACCGGCGTGTACTTGTCGGCGTTGATCATCAGCTCCTGATTGAGGATGTCGTTGGCCTTCGATCCCGCCAGATTGAAGTAGCTGTGCTGCGTCATGTTGATGACGGTGGGCGCTGAGGAGGTGGCTTCGTAGTCGACGACGAGGCGGCTGTCGTCGGTGAGGGTGTAGGTGACCTTGGCCTTCACTTCGCCCGGGTAGCCCTGATCGCCGTCGGGGCTCGTGAGCGTGAGGATCACGCCGACACCGCCGGCGTTCTGGAACTGATCCGCCTTCCACACCTTCTGATCCCAGCCCGTCGTGCCGCCGTGCAGCGAGTTCACTCCGTTGTTGGCGGGCAGCGTGTAGGTCTTGCCGTCGAGCGCGAACTTCGCCTTCGCGATGCGGTTCGCATAGCGGCCCACGAGCACTCCGAAGTAGGTGTCGTTCTTGAAGTACGGCTCGAGCGTGTCGTAGCCGAGCGTGATGTCGTCGGCCTGCCCGTTCTTGTCGGGCGTTTTGATCGACAGGATGATCCCGCCGTACGTCATGAGTCGCACTTCCACACCGCGCGTATTACGGAGCGTGAAGAGATCAACGACCTGTCCGTCGGCGGTCTTGCCGAACGGCGCCATCGTGAGTCGCGGAGCAGTATCGTTCATGGTTGAAGTCGCCGGCGTCTTGCTGCCCGAGCACGCTACGGTGCTCATAAGCCACACGGACAGCACGCAGAGTGAGAGACGAGAGGTCACACGCATGCGGCGAATGGTATTACCATACTCGCCCAGTGTCGAGCGCGACCGGCCTCGAATTCCGCAATGTCTCCCGCAGCTTTGGCGCCGTGCAGGCGCTGAGCGACGTGTCGTTCACCGTCGCCGCGGGTGAAGCGCACGCGCTCATCGGCGAGAACGGCGCCGGCAAGTCCACGCTCCTCAAAATCCTCGCCGGCATCGTCCAACCCGAGACCGGCCAGCTCTTCTGGCGCGGTGACGCGATGACGCTGCCCACACCGCGGCATGCGCTCGAGCGCGGCATCGGCATGGTGTATCAGGAGATGCTCGCGTTTCCGAACCTCAGCGTGGCTGCCAACATCTTCGCGGGGCGGGAACTGCTGAAGTCTGGCGGCCGGCTCGACGAGCCGGCCATGCGTGCGCGCACGGCCGAGCTCTTGCGCGATCTCCACGTGCCGGCCTCGCCCGACACGCCGATGGATCAGCTCCCGGCCGCGCTCTGCCAGCTCGTGCAGGTCGCGCGCGCGCTCGCCTTCGACTGTCAGGTGCTCGTGCTCGATGAGCCGACGACGTCACTGACGGATGCCGAGGTCGATCATCTCTTCGCCGTCGTCGAGCGCCTGAAGGCGCGCGGGCTCACGATCCTGTTCGTGTCGCATCGCATTCCCGAAGTGTTCCGCCTGTGCGACCGCATCACGGTGTTGCGCGACGGACGTCACGCCGGCACCTTCGCGAAAGCCGACACCACGCCCGACACGATCGTGCGCGCGATGGTCGGCCGCGAGCCGCCCGCGCGCGTGCCGCGCGCCGCGAATGCCGTCGGCGCCACGCGCCTGTCGGTAAAGGGCCTGTCGCGCGGCCATCGCTTCCGCGACGTCTCCTTCGACGTGCGCGCCGGCGAAGTGGTCGCACTCTTCGGCCTCGTCGGTTCCGGCCGCACGGAAGTGCTCGAGTCGATTTTCGGCCTCGTGCCGCCGACCGCCGGCACCGTGGCCATCGACGGCGCACCGGTCACGATCCGGTCGGCGCGTGAAGCCGCTGCCGCGGGCCTCGGCTTCGTTCCCGAGGAACGCGCACGCCAGGGGCTCTTCTTCAACCTCTCGCTCGTGCCGAACATCGTCCTGCCGAAAGCGGCGAAGGATCGTCTGCTCGGCATCGACCGCCGCGGCGATCGCATGCTCGCGGAGCGGCAGGTCGCCGATCTCCGCATCAAGACGACGACAGTCGATCGCACGCCGGACACGCTGAGCGGCGGGAATCAGCAAAAGGTCGTCGCGGCCAAGTGGCTGGCGACGACGCCGAAAGTGCTCATGCTCGATGAGCCGACGAAGGGCGTCGACGTCGGCGCGCGATTCGAACTGCACGCCATCATCCGCCAGCAGGTGGATGCCGGCATGGCGTGCCTGATGGTGTCGAGCGATCTTCCCGAAGTGCTCGCGCTGGCCGATCGCATCCTCGTGATGCGCGAAGGCCGGCTGATGGGCGAACTCGACGGCAACACGGCCACCGATGACAGCGTGATGCATCTGGCCACACACGAGGCTCTCGCATGAAACCGTTCTGGCGCGCCCGCGAATTCAGCACGGTCGCCATCCTGGCGCTCGAGCTGCTCTTCTTCACGTGGTATCTCTGGCCGACGGGCGGCGGCACGCACCCGTTCTTCAACTTCGACAACTTCGTCCTGATCTTCAAGTACTCGTCGATCTACGGCATCGCCGCGATCGGCGCGTCGATCGTGATCATCTCGGGCCTCATCGATCTCGCGCCCGGCGCGGTGATCGGCCTCACATCCGTCATCACGGGCTACTGCTTCGTCGTCGCGAATTGGCCGTTGCCGGCAGCGATGGCGGCGGGCATGCTCGTCGGTCCCCTGGCGGGCCTCACCTCGTCGTGGCTCGTCGTGAAGGTGAAGTTGCCCCCGTTCATCGCCACGCTCGGCATCATGGGCATTTGGCGTGGTCTGGGCTTCGTGATCACGGAAGCGCGCTTCTACGATCTCTCCGCCAAGCTCCCGCAGAACTGGCACGTCGTGGGTCTGCCGATCGACTGGATGGGGCCGATCATCATGATCGTGCTCGCGCTGATCTTCCATGTGCTGATGACGCAGTTCCAGTGGGGCCGCGCTGTGTTCGCGGTCGGCGGCAACGAAACGGCCGCGCTCTTCTCCGGCATCCAGGTCGGCCGCGTGCGGACGATGGCGTACGTGATCGCCGGGCTGCTCGCGTCGGTGTCGGGTGTGGTGCTGGCGGCGGTGCAGGGCCAGGGCAAGGCCGATCTCGCGAACGGCTACGAGCTCGACATCATCGCCTCAGCCGTCGTCGGGGGCACGAGCCTGGCGGGTGGCCGCGGCTCGGTACTCGGCGCCGTGCTCGGCGCGCTGATCTTCGGCGTCCTCCGCAACGCCATGCCCCAGATCCCGGGCGCGACGTTCTACGACCGCATGATCGTCGGCGTCGTCGTCATCGTGATCGTGGTCATGGACCAGTTGCTCGTCGCGCGGTCTGCGCGGCGGTAAACGACGTGCCGATCGATCACCGCCCGGCGCTCAAGCCGGCGGCCGTGGCACGGGCCGCGTCGACGGCGTTGGGTCTTTCAGGATGTACCGGGGACGGCCCTTGACCTCATCGAACACGCGCGCGAGATACTCGCCGATCAGACCGATGAAGATGAGCTGCAGTCCGCCGATCCCGAGCACGCTCACGAGTACCGACGTCCACCCGGTGGGCGTGTGGCGCAGGAAATGCGCGACGATCGCGAAGGTCCCGTAGGTGCCGGCAAGCGCACACATCACCAGCCCGAGATAGAACGCCACACGCAGCGGTGTGGCCGAGAACGACGTCACGCCATCCCACGCGAGCCGCGCGAGCTTCACGAAGGAATACTTCACCGCGCCGGCGTGGCGTCGGCCCACGGTGTACTCCACCGTCGCCGTGCGATGGCCGGTCCACGCCACCAAGCCGCGCAGAAACTTCTGACGCTCCGGCAACGCCAGCACGGCCTGCAGTGCGCGTCGATCCAGTAACCGAAAGTCGGCCGCACCGCGCGGCAGATGAATGCCCGAAATGCGGTTCATGATGCTGTAGAACGCCAAGGTGGCCAGTCGCTTCAGCGGCCCCATGTCGTTGGTGAAGTCCTTGACGGTGGCGACGACCTCCGCCCCATTCAGCCAGTGTGTGATCAGCGCCGGCAGCACGTGCGGCGGATGCTGCAGATCGCCATCCATGGTGATCACGCAGTCGCCCATGGCGTGCTCCAGACCGGCGAGCAACGCCGCCTGATGCCCGAAGTTCCGCGTGAAGCTCAGAAACTGGACGCGCGGATCGCGCGCCCGCAGTTGCTCGAGCCGGGCCACGGTCTCATCGCGGCTGCCGTCATCCACATAGAGCAGGCCCCACGTGAGCCCGATCGGCTCCATCACGCGCCGCACCTGCTCGTAGAGTTCGACGATGTTGTCTTGCTCGTTGAAGACGGGAACGACGATTTCGACATTCATGGGTGTGACTCGAGCGCCACGCGGACCAGGCGCAGATCCAACGCGAGATAGCGATCCGTGCGCGCCAAGGCCGGCCCCGCGTTGAGTGCGCCGGTGAGCGTGGCGACGATGGCATCGCCGTTGTCATCGTAGCCGCGCCGATCCACGAGGATCGCGGCAAATCCTTGCCGGGCCGCCCAGGCCGGCACCGCGCTCGCCGGCAGCGCCGCCAGCGCGTCGTGCTGCTGCACCTGCGCGCGCGACAAGGCCGGATAGCTCCACCGCAGCGACCGCGACACGAGATACGGACGGAAGAGATCAAACGGACGCAGCTGCGCGATGCCGGGGTCGTCGGGGTAGGGACGAATCGGCAACTGCAACACCATCGCCCCAGCCGGCAGCCGCGGCTCCAACTGGTCCACGAGCGCCTGCAGTTCGCTCATGGCAGACGCGGTGCCGGTCGACGCCGCTACCAGAGGACGGAGCGCCACAAGTTGATCCGACACGCCCAGTAGCAGAATCACGGCCCAGGCCGTCGCGCGGCGCCACGCGACGGTCGTCGGCCACGCATCGAATCGCAGCGCCACGGCCACGAGCGCCAGCCACGCCACGAATGGCGTCACGCTCGTGTAGAACCAGAGCGAGGGGGACACGAGCTCGCTCCACACGCTGCCGAGCCCGCCCACGGTCGCGATCAGGACCGCGACGGCCGTGAGCCGTGCCGCCGCCCAGACCACCTCGTCCTCCTTCCAGGAGGACGCGAGCGTCGGCACCAGCCACACAGCCAGCAGACCGACAAATCCCAGCGACGCGATCAGTCCGAGCCGCGAGCCCACGTTCGCGGTTTCGCTTGGAAACCCGGCGCGGGTGTCCAGTGCGGCCCACGCCCGGAATGGCGGAAACCAATGACCGGGCACGGGCGTGACGAGTTGACGGATCTTGAGTGCGTAACGCTCGGCGTCGACCACGCGATGCTGCGTCGCCGGTGGACGCCCCTCACGCGCCCAGGCGGCGCGCGCCGGCGCGCCATTCAGCCACACCACCGCCAGCATCGCGACGGCGATCGCGCCGCCGACCGCCGCCAGCACCGTGCGGCGAGCGCGCATCGCGCCCGCGACGCCGCCGACCGCGATCAGCGCCGCGCCGAGCATCGCGTAGGTGGGATCGTCAACGGCCAGGAGCAGGTCGCCGCACAGCCATGCGAGCCACGTGCGCCGTGACGCCTGCGCGGCTTTGCCGGACGCCAGCGCAAGCGCAGTCACCGCGCCGAACGGCACCAGAAACGGCGTCAGCGACAGCTCCGACACGTGGTGGTAGAGCGCAAAGGGCGTGAGCGCGAACAGCACGCCACTCGCCCACGCACCGACCTCGGAGACGCCGACCGACGTCATCGCCCAGGCCGACGCGGCCCCCGCGAGCACCAGGAGCAGCAGCCACGACGCATTCACGCACGCCGCAACACCGTGGACGGCCATGCCGACGGTGCGGACGATGCCCTGGGATACGTTCGCGGGATCGAGCAGCAGCACGCCGTCGTATGCCGACGGCGCGGCCAGGGCCGGGTTGTGCCACCACCAGCCGGTTTCGAGTGTGCCTTTGGCATGTGCGAGCGTGAAGGGCACACCCTCGGACAGGCTGAGGGGATGCCGCCAGTCACGACGCGGACCGCCGAGTGCGGTCACCACGGCGATCACAATCAGGACCGGCTGCAGGAGCCAGAGCCAGCGCCGCATCATTGTGCCCGGGGCCGGCGGCGGGCCGCCACGAACATGACGTCGTGCAAATTGAGATAGATCCCGATCGGCGGCAATCGTCCAGCCAGGGCGCGGTCGAGCGCGCCGGCGAGGCGGCGCACGGACGGAGATTTCGAGAAGAGCGACAGCAGGTGCACGGAGTTCGCCAGATCGCGTCGCGTTCCCACAGACCGCGTGTCCACGACGTCGAACCCACACTGATCCAAGAGGCGCGCGATCGTCGCACGCGAGAAGTAGTTCAGATGAGACGGCGGGTGGATCATGCGCCACTTCGCCCCACGCATCCGCGCCACCAGGCTGCCGATGTCACCGGTGGTGAGAAAGACCCAGCCCCCGTCGACGAGCACGTCGCGCGCGCGCTCCAGATACGCGCGCGGATCGAGCAGATGCTCGATCGTGTCCCAGAGGCACACCACATCGAAGGGCGCGGGCACGTCCGTCTCAAGGAACCCGCCGAACCGCGCGTCCACGCCGATCGCGCGTGCCGCGTCGATCGCCTCTGCATTCACATCGAGACCGATGGCCTCAAACGTCTGTTGCGCCTGCTCGAGGAAAAAGCCGTGCGCACACCCCACTTCCAGCAATCGTCCTCGGGTCGCCCCGGCGCGCGCCATGAGTGCGAGGTACGCGCGAAAATTCCGGGCAAACGTGGGCCGCTGCGCGGCGTAGTCGCCAAATTCGCCGCCGGTGAAATAGTCACCGGCGTACAGCGCGGCTACGCGTGCCGGCAGGTCCGGCGTGCGCAACACGAACACGTAGGTGCAGGCGCGGCATCGCGCCAGCACGCGAAGGTACGGCGTCTCGATCGCCGTGGAATGACAGAGTGGGCACGTCATCGCGAGAGACCGATCGCCACAAAATCCTCGCTCTCGCCGAGCCGCATCGTCCCTGGCTGTTGCAACAACGTGTCAGCCAACGCGCGGCCGTCGTCTTCATAGGCGCCGCGCGTGATGAGAATGGCGCCGAACCCTTCGCGGCGGAGTGCGGCCGGCCACTCCTGCGGCGTGAGGGCCGCGATGCGCTGCTCCCAAGCGATCTGTGTCGCGGTCAAGGCCGGATAGCTCCATCGCAGGTGGGTGGACGACAGGTACGGACGAAACTGCGCGTACGGCCCGAGCCCATGCGTCCCAGGATCGGCGGGAAACGGCCGGATCGGCAATTGAAAGACCATCGTGTGTGCGGGCAACCGGGTCTCGAGCGTCTGGATGAAGGCAGCCACGCCGCCGAGGCCCGCCGTGATATTCGGCCCGTCGCCCGCCACCGAGGCCAGCGCCACGTGCTGGTCCGCAAGGGCGAGCCCCACAATCGCCGCGATGACCGCACGCCGTGTGCGCGCCGACCACTTCGCCATCGCTGCGTCGATCCACACCGCCGCGCCGGCCAACGCAAAGAACGTGATGAACGGCGTGATGCGGTTGTAGCTGCGTATTGCGGCTGAGACCAGCACGCTGAACACCGAACCGACGCCCCCGGCCGTCGCCACCAGCAGTGAGCAGGCCATCAGTGCGGCCGCGGCGAGCATCAGAGGATGCCCGGATGCCGCCGGCCGCCGAGGAAACAGCGACGTGCCCATCACCAGCACCGCGCAGACGAGCGGCACGAACCCGAGCCGCGCGAAATGATTCTCGTTCTCGCCCGGCACATCGGCCGACGCTTCCCGTTCGAGCCACGCGCGGAACGGCGGGAACCAATGTCCAGGCAGCGGGCTCACCAGCAGCCGCGGCTTCAGCGCGAACATCTCCGACTGCGCGGCCGGATGATCGACATCGGCGGGCTGGCCGTACGTGCGCCACGCGATCACATTCGTCGAGAGGTTCAGCGCAACGGCCAGCACCACGGCGGCGACGCACCAGGCGCCCTGGCGCACCAGCTCACGCGATCGCGTACGCAGGAAGCCGATGCCGATGCCGGCCAGCATGACCACGACGCCGAAGAACGCCGGGTAGATGAAATTCAGTCCGACGAGCGCGCATCCGGCGAGGAGCATGCGCTGCACGCGCCCCGGCCATCGCACCGCCGCAGCGCCCGACGCCAACAGGCACGCCACCGTCGCGGGAAACGGCACGAGATACGTCACCATCGGAAACTGCTCCACATTGCGATACAACGCAAAGGGACTGGCGGCAAAGATGATCGCGGCGCCGGCAGCGACAAGACGCGACGCCCCCAGGCGTCGCAGCCCCCACGCCGCGGTCACGCTCGAGAGCGCGACGAGCAGCATCCAGGCCAGATTGACGGCGAGGAACGGATTGGCGACGACGCGACCGACCAGCCAGACCACCGCCTGATCGACGTTGGCATCCTGCGCGAAGATGATCGCCGGCAGCCCGAACGGCATACCGATCGACGGGTTGAACCACCACCAGCCGTGATCGATCGTCGTCTTGCTTTGCGCGAGGTAGAAGAGGCCGTCGCCCGAATACGACACCGGGAAGCGGGGATCCCAGCGCACACCACCGAGGGTGTACCAGATGCCCAAGGCGACCACCACCGGCGGGAGACACCACCAGAGGCCGCGGCGACGTTGCGGCTCCATCATGCAAGCACAAGGATACACGGCGACTGTTCAGGTCGTGGCATACGATTGACGTCATGCCATCGTCGGGTTCCGTGCTCGTGATTGCCGCTACTGACCGCGAACTCGCCATGGGCGGCGCGTGGCACAGCGCACTCTGCGGTGTGGGACCGGTGGAGGCCGCGGCGGCCACGGCGGCGGCGATTGCACGCGAGCGTCCGCGCGCGATTCTGCACGTCGGCATCGCCGGCGCCCGTCGCAAAGCGAAGATCGCGCCGGGCACGCTCGTGATCGGCAGCGAATCGCGCTACTGCGACCTGGCGCTGCGCAATCCCTTTGCGCCGCGTCTCGTCACGCCGAACTCGGCACTGGTGCAGGCGCTCCAACGCGCGATCCCCGCCGCGCTCGTGCGGCCAATCGGCACGAGCGCGCGCGTGGGCGGCACCAAAGAGTGCGAGGTCGAGGCGATGGAAGGCTTCGCGGTGCTCCGCGCGGCGGAGCTCGCCGAGATTCCGGCCATCGAAGTGCGCGCCATCTCGAACGAGATCGAGGAAGAGGACCGCGCGCGCTGGCATTTCGACACGGCGTTTCGCGCGATCGTCGACGCCACACCGGCACTCGTGGCAGAGTTGAAGCGATGCGTGAGCTGACGTTCGGCCACTCGCCCTGCCCCAACGACACGTTCGCGTTTCACGCGCTCACGCACGGCCTGATCGACGTGCCGTTTCGGATCACGCCGGTCCTGCTCGACATCGAGGAACTCAACCGGCGCGCGCACGATGGCGCGTTCCATCTGACAAAGCTCAGCGTCGGGGCCTTTGGCGGCGTCGGCGACCGGTATCGCCTGCTGCGCAGCGGCGCGGCACTCGGCCATGGCGTCGGCCCGCTGGTCGTGGGCCGCGCGGCCATTCCGTTCGACGCGGCCGTCCGTGGCCGCCTCGCCATCCCCGGCCGTGAGACGACGGCGTATCGGCTGCTGCGACTGGCGGCGCCGGCGCTCGGCGACGTCATCGAGATGCGGTACGACCGGATTCTGCGCGCCGTCGAGACGGGCGAGGTCGACGCCGGGCTCATCATTCACGAGAGCCGGTTCACGTACGCGGATCACGGACTCGTGAAGCTCATCGACCTCGGCGACTGGTGGGAGCACGACACGGGCCTGCCCGTGCCGCTCGCCGGCATCTGCGCGCGCGCGGATGTTGATGCCGAGACCGCCGCGATCGCCGAGCGCGCGATTCGCGCGTCCGTGCAATACGCGTTCGACCATCCCGAGGCGAGCCGCGCGTACGTGCGCGCGCATGCGCAAGAGATGTCGGATGCGGTGTGCGATCAGCACATCGCGCTGTACGTGAACGCGCTCAGCCTCGACATCGGCGAGGCCGGCCTCCGCGCGATCACGCGACTCGTCGGCGCATAAGCGCCGCACGAGTCGTGCACGTGTTATCAAACATTGCACCGCGTGCATTTGACTTCATCGCGGCTGCCCACCTACCGTTGAAGCACACCGCGATTCGCCATCATCCACGTCGCCGACCGCGGTGTCGACTGCTGTGGAACTGCGCCATCTCGACATCCTTCGTGTAGTGGCCGACACCGGCTCGTTCACGAATGCTGCCCGCGAGTTGCGCATGTCACAGTCGTCGGTGAGCCGCACGATTCAACAGCTCGAAGCGGAACTCGACGAACAGCTCTTCATCCGCACGGGCCGCACGGTCCATCTCACTCCCGCTGGCGCCACCGTCGTCGATCTCGGTCGACGCGTCTCCACCGACATTCGCGACGTCACGACGGCGCTCCGCGAGCGCCGTCAGCAGCTGACCGGCCGCATCCGGCTCGTCGGCGGCATGACGGTGTGTCTCTACGTCTACCCCACGCTGATCCGCGCCTTCCAGGCCGCGCATCCGCAGGTGGAGGTGAAGGTCACGCCGGGCGCCATGCCGCGAATCGTCCGGAAGCTGCTGAATGGCACCGCGGATGTCGGGTTGCTGACGATGCCGGTGGACGATCGGCGGTTGCAGACGGAACCGGTCTTGAGCGAGGAACTGGTGCTCGTCTCGTCACCGGTGCATACGCTCACGCGGCGCGCGGCCGTGCGGGCGCGGGATCTGGCCACACTGCCGTTCGTGCTCTTCGAGGGGACGTCCAATACGCGCCGGCGGATCGAGCAGTTCTTTGCCGCGGAAGACCTGCGTCCGCGGATCGTG
Organism: uncultured Solibacteraceae bacterium; assembly: GCA_964343975.1. GTDB lineage: Bacteria > Acidobacteriota > Vicinamibacteria > Vicinamibacterales > SCN-69-37 > SCUN01. The sequence continues at coordinate 8,731 of CAYFLU010000036.1, read as the reverse complement.
TCCGAGACGGACAACGTGGAAGTGGTGAAAGCGCTGGTGCGGCAGGGCACCGGCGTCACGATCGTGCCGTTCCAGGCCGTCGCGCGCGAGGTACGTGCCGGCCAGCTCCATGCCACCCGCATCACCGGGCATCAGCTGGTGCGGGAGACGGCCTGGGTGCATGTGCGCAGCGAGCCGGTGCCGCGCCTGTGGACGGAGCTCAAGCGCACGCTGCGGCAAGTGCAGAGCCGGCTGGAACTCGTGCCCGGCGACGAGGTCACCCGGGCTTAGCGGTACTCGGATCCTGTCACGAGTGCGACCGGTGCCGCGTGGGTGGAGAGCCACGCCGACTCCTCGGCGCTGAACGCGAGCAATCCGCACGAGGCGAGACCGAGCTCGTGATCCGACCACTCGGCGCCCATCAATCCACTCGTGGAATGCGTCAGACCGAGCAGGTGCGCCATCTCGTGGGCCATGACGCGGCCCAGGACGCCGGCCACGGCGACTTCATTGGCGGCCCCGAGGCGGAAGATCCGCTCGTGGTAGATCCACGCCACGCGGCCTCGTCCCACGCGCGGATTGAGCACGGCACGTCCGAGGGCGCCGGGGGCCACATCGCGCGCGCACGGCTCGAGGTCGTCACAGAAGTTCAGCGACACGTCCGGCGCGGTGACGGTCCACTGCACGTCGATTTGTGCCGCACGAAAGAGCCGAACCACATCGGCTTTCGCGGTGAAGAGTGTCAGGGCGGACACTGAGGCATCCGCGCGGACCGCCACCCGCAGCGGCACGAGCGCGGGCGGGCTAGCCGCTCGCGGCGCCGCGCGACCGCAGACGATCAGCCACGCCAGCCCCCAACATATCGACCGCAGATGACCCATGCGCGACCATAGCGAGCGCGCGTGCGCAGGGTCAACGAAACGGGGTCACACATCGCGCGCGTCGATGCGATCAATGCGTCGCGCGCATGGCAGCGCTACATCTCGGCGCGCAGTGCCGTCAGCACTTCCTTGTAGAGGTACTTCGCGCCTTCGACGCCGTTGAGCGGCCCCGCTTCGTATTCGAGCGCGAACGTGCCCTTGAAGCCGCCGGCGAGCATGATCTTCACGCCGCGCTGCACGTCGTTCTTGTCGCCCCACCGGTCCCAGTACTTCGCGTGCACGTTCGAGGATGAGTACGGCGCCAGCGCCTTCAGGCCGTTGAAGAGCATGTATTCGTGCTCCCAGTTGCAGAAGTCGGGCGTGGCATCGCAGTAGGGATGGTTGATCGTGTCGATCATGATCCGCAGGATCATCGGATCGGCCGCCAGCCCCCAGTGATTTTCGAACGTCACCTTGATGCCGAGGTTGCCGCCGAAGTCCGCCATCTCCTTGTAGCTCTCGATCGCGGCATCCATGAGCGGGACGATCTCGAGGTTGCGCGGGTAGCCGTCGCTGCTGCGCGGAATGGCATTCGGCCGGATCTGCGGGCCGAGCGCCTGCGGCGAGTTCATGCGCATCGACTTCACGCCGAGCACGGCGCACCCTTCGAGCCAGCGCTTGGCCATCGCGACGCCGGCCTTCCGGCGGGCATCGGCCTCGGGCGAGCCGAAGTCGGCGAGCGCAAACGGCGCGTTGTTCGAGACGTGCTGCACCTTCGTGCCGGTCTTGACGAGCGTGTTCGCCAGCTGATCGAGCCACTTCCGGCCCGACGGGCTCATCGGATTGAAGCCGGCGCCACCGCCTCCGCCTTCAGCGGCCGTCATGAACTGCGAGTCGTCGGTGACGTCGCCCATCAGTCCCGAATAGATGTCGAGCTTCGTCACGCCGGGGAACGTGTCTTTCACGAACTGCGGGAAGTCGAGCATCGTGATCTCGCCGTACTTCTTCTTCATGTCGGCGGTCGACGTGTTGTCGCGATTGGCGGGCGGCTGCGCCGGCGGTGCGGCGCCTGCGCCTCGCCCGGCGCCTGCGGCCGTGCCCCCACCCGCGCCCCCCGCGCGTCCGGCCGGCGGCCGGTTCCTGAACAGGCTGCGGATCGGCCAGGAGCATCCGGCCATGCGATCGAAGCGCGCCTTGTCGGCGGCCGCCTGCGCCTGCGCGCGCTCGCGCGGCGTCATCATCACGGTCGCGGCCGTGACACCGGCACTGGCAGTTTTCAGAAAGTCGCGTCGGTCCATGCGCGCCATTCTGTTGGCGTGGACGGCGGGCGTCAATGAACTTCGGAAGGCGACAGGGAGGCGCGGAAACACGGAGAGAACTCAGGCGCTCAAGAGCCACACGGAGACGCGGAGACACGGAGAGAACTCAGGCGCTCAAAAGCCACACGGAGACGCGGAGACACGGAGAGAACTCAGGCGCTCAAAAGCCACACG
>CAYFLU010000036.1:0-6299 GCA_964343975.1 uncultured Solibacteraceae bacterium | reverse complement strand
GACACGGAGAGAACTCAGGCGCTCAAAAGCCACACGGAGACGCGGAGGCGCGGAGAGAACTCAGGTTCTCACGAGCGACACGGAGACGCGGAGGCATGGAGAGAACTCAGGCTCTCAACAGCGACACGGCGGCGGGTAGCCCTGGAGAAGTCCCGGCGTTCAGTGCCGCGACGAAGGGCAACACTGAGCGAACGGCGGCCCGCCTAAGTCCGAGCCTCCGAGCCTCCGTGTCGCTCTACAGAACGCACCCTCCGCGTCTCCGAGCCTCCGTGTTGGCCTACCGAATGCCCACTCCGTGCTTCCGAGCCTCCGTGTGAGCTCTACCGCAAGCCCCCTCCGTGCCTCCGAGCCTCCGTGTGAGCTCTACCGAAAGCCCCCTCCGCGCCTCCGAGCCTCCGTGTCGCTCTACCGAAAGCCCCCTCCGCGCCTCCGAGCCTCCGTGTGAGCTCTACCGAAAGCCCACTCCGCGTCTCCGCGCCTCCGTGTGCGTTGGTCTACTCGGCGTCTCCGTGTCTCCGTGTTGGCTCTATCGGCGCAGCCCATACATACGTTCCGCGGGCCGGCATGGTCGCCGCACCTTCTGTGACGAGGGCGCGGTTGCCGAGGCCGGCTTCGCGGCGGTCGAGGCCGGTCACGCGGGCGAGTTCGCCGGGATAGGTCGTGCCGGCGCCGCGCAGGAAGCAGCGGGCCAGCTCACGCACCGCGTCGGCCCGCGGCACGCGGGCCGTGAGCGCGTCGGGAAAACGGCCGATCGCGAGTGTCCAGATGTACGTGAACGGCGAATAGACGACCTCGGCCGGCACCACGATCATCGCGGCCTGGAGTTCGTCGAGCGCGCGCGTGAATGCCGCGCGTTCCTTCACGCCCGACTCAGCGCGCAGGTCGGCGGTGCCCATCTCCCATTCTTTGCGCAGCACTTTGAGGATCGCACGCGCCGGCGCCGACAACCGTCGTCGCTCCTGCGACTCGCGCACGCCCCACACGGCGGCGAAGTACGGGAGCATGCGCGGCGCGATGAAGAGCGGGCCGCGCGGCAGTTTGCCGTAGTAGATGCGGCCCCGCCGCATGATGTCGTCTTTGATCTCCCAGGCCAGGGAGGTCTCGGGATCGGTCTGGACGTTCCGCGGCTTCACCGCGTCGCGGCGACCGCACACCGCCATGTAGAGCGACGGCCCGGGGCGACGCGAGTCAGTGAGACACGCGGCGAAGCCGACGCGCTCGATGAAGCGCTCGGCATCCGCCGCGTTGTCGATCGCGCGATCGCCTTCCCGATTCCACTGAACGTCGCGATGCTCCTCGACGTCCTCAGGGATCTGGCGCATGCCTCAGCGCTTGAGCGCGCCGCGGAGCTTGTCGGCGAGCGAGCCGCCGAACGACTGCTGCTGCTCGGCTTCGCGCGCGCGGTATTCCTGCACTTCGGCCGCTTCCTCAGCCGCTTTGACCGCCTTGATGCTGAGGCGAATGCGGCGGCCGGCGTGGTCGGTTTCGAGCACGATCACGTCGACGTTCGTGCCGACCGGGAACGCCGCCTGCACATCCCCTTCGCGCGCCACGCCCGTTTCACTGAGCGGCACGAGGCCGGTCAGGCCCGGCGCGAGGAACACGAAGACGCCGAACTTCTCGTGGCGATCAACCTTGCCCGTGAGCTTCGCGCCCGGCACGATCGCGCCACGCGCGGACGCCGCCGACGCGGTCTTCGTGGGTGCCGCCGACTTCACGGAGCCGTCTTCGACGAGCGCCACGCCGATGCGTTTCTTGTCGAGATCGATCGAGAGGATCTCGAAGGCGCCCGTCGTGCCGACCGACACGCTCTTGGCCCAACCGCCCGGCCGGCCCGTTGGCGCGAACGTCGAGGCATGCGCGAGGCCTTCCACGCCCGGCTCGAGCTCGACGAACGCGCCGAACTCGGCGATGCGCGTGATGCGGCCGTCCTTGACCTGACCGACGGCATAGCTCGCCTGCACGCGCGCCCACGGATCTTCCGCCAGCTGCTTCAAGCCGAGCGCAATCTTCTCGTCTTCGATGCGCAGTACCTTGACAGCCAGTTCCTGGCCGGGCTGCACCACCGACGCCGGATCGGTGATGCGCGACCAGCCCATCTCCGACACGTGGAGGAGGCCCTGCACACCGCCGCCGAGATCGATGAACGCGCCGAAGTCGCGCACCGAGACCACGCGGCCATTCACCACGGCGCCCACCGTGATCGACGCGCGCACTTCCGCCGCCTTCGCCTGCTGCTCCTGCTCGACGAGCGCGCGCCGCGAGACGACGAACTTGTGGCCGCCCTCGGCGAACTCGATGACCCTGAACGTGTAGACGCGACCGATGTGCACGTTGCTGTCGGTGTGCTTGATCGTGTCGATCTGCGAGAACGGGCAGAACGCGCGCGAGTTCGCGATGCGGATCTCGTAGCCGCCCTTCACTTCCTTCTCGACCTTGCCGTCCACCGGCAGGCCGGACCGGAAGGCGTCGGCGATCTGCTGCTCGCTCGCCGCACGCCGCTGCAGCTTCCGCGACAGCGTGATGCCGCCCGTGGTCGACGTCACCGTCGCCTCCAGCCGGTCGCCCACCGTGAACGCAACAACGCCGTCGTCGCCCTGCAATTCCTCGACGGCGATCGAGGCTTCGCCTTTGGCGCCGACGTCCACGAGCGCCACCTCGGCGCCGATGGCGACGATGGTGCCGGTGAGGTGCTGGCCGGTGGTCAGTTTCTTGGTCTGGACCGAGGCGGCAAACATCGCCGCGAAATCTTCATCGGGTCCGAGGTCGGGGTCCTGCGCGTGGTCGTTCACATCTGCTCCTTATGCGTGCTCTAGCATTCTGTCTCACTTGGCCGCTCCGGCAGCACTCTGTCGTATGATCGCCGCTATGAAACGAGTTGCTGCCCTTCTCGCTGTCGTTGCCTTGACTGCTGCCGCCTGCGGCGGCGGGTCGTCGTCTCAGCCGGCCGCCCCTGCGAAGAAAACGCTCAAGTTCGCTCTCCTGCCGAAGTCGCTGGATATCCCGGTCTTCAACTACGCCAACCTGGGCGCGCAGCGCGTCGCCAAGGACCTGGGCGTCGAGGTGATCTACCGCGGACCCGACACGGCCGACCCGTTGAAGCAGAAGGAAGTGATGGAGTCATTCATCACGCAGAAGGTCGACGGCATCGCGATCTCGGTGACCAACGCCGAGTTCCTGAAGCCGACGATCGATAAGGCGATCGATGCGGGGATTCCGGTCGTCACCTGGGACTCGGACGCGCCGACCTCCAAGCGCATCGCGTTCTACGGCGTGGACGACTTCAAGGCCGGCCAGATCATGGGCGACGAAGCCGGCAAGTTGTTGAACGGCAAGGGCACGGTGGCCTTCCTCACGAGCCTCGGCGCGAATAACCTGCAGCGCCGCCTCGATGGCGTGCAGGACTCGCTCAAGAAGTTCCCCGGCATCAAAGTCGTCGAGACCTACGACATCAAGGAAGACAGCGTCCGTTGCGCCGAGCTGATCGCCACGGGCACGCAGCGCTACCCGGACCTCGGGGCCTGGATCTCGGTCGGTGGCTGGCCGGTGTTCACGCAGCGCGCTCTCGATCCGGTGAAGCCGGAGAAGACCAAGTTCATCTCGTTCGACACGGTGGAATCTGGCCCGGCGCTCCTCCGCTCGGGCAAGGTGCAGATCCTCCTCGGCCAGAAGTACTTCGGCTGGGGCTCCGAGTCGATCAAGCTCCTCAAGGACATCGTCGACGGCAAGAAGCCCGCGAACGCGATCATCGACTCGGGCGTCGACGTCGTGACGAGCAAGAACCTCGACGAGTACCTCGCCCTGTTCAAGAAGATGGAATCGGGCGGCGGCCTCTAGCATCGCGCACACTGTGGCCGGCACCCTGGAACGATTCCGCCATCACGCCCCGCTGTGGGTCGTGCTGGGGTGCCTGGCCAGCTTTCTCGTCACATTCAACGCCCCGGTCAAATACACCAGTTCGGATTCGCGGTTCTCGCTGCTGACGTCGCTGGCGCTCCTCGAAGGCAAGGGCGTCCGCCTCGACGACTACTTCCATCCGGAAGCCGTCGACACCTACTACCAGATCCGCCGCGAGAACGGCCACCTCTACAACTACAACGCCCTCGGCACCTCGATCGTGGCCGCGCCGTTCGTGGCGCTCGCCAACCTCCGCGGCGACAGCGTGCGCTACGAAGAGATGGATCGCAGCCTGCAGACGACGCTCGCGGCGTTGTGTGTCACCGCCACCTTTCTCCTGCTCTACCTCATCGGCAGAGCCTTCGTGGACGTCGGCGACAGCCTGCTGATCGCGAGCGCCTTCACCTTCGGCAGCCAGGTGATGAGCACGATGGGCTCGGCGCTCTGGAATTTCGATTGTGAAGTGGTCGTGCTGCTCGGTGCGCTCCTCCTGGTGCTGCGCACCACGACCTGGCCCGCGCGACGCGCCGCGGCGCTGGGCGCGCTGCTGTTACTCGCCTACCTCTGCCGCCCCACGGCATCAATCGCCACCGTGGCGCTCCTTGCCGCCGTGTTCCGTCGCGACCGCCGCGCCGCGATCATCGGTGCGGCCGTCTTCGGCATCGGCCTGGCCGTCTTCATGGCGTGGTCGCTGCGCGAATACCACATGCTGTTGCCGTGGTACTACGCGGGCGGACGACTTGCGCTCGGCCACATCGGCACGGCGGTGTACGGCAACCTCGCCAGCCCGGCACGCGGGCTGCTCGTGTACTGCCCGTACCTGCTGGTGGTCGTGGTCGCGCTGGCCTGGACGGCGCGCACGTGGCGAACGAGTGCCCCGGCATGGCTGGCGCTCGGCTGGGCGACGACGCTGTTCCTCGCCGTGTCGAGTTCGAGCGCGCAGTGGTGGGGCGGGTTCGGCTTCGGTCCACGTCTGCTCACCGACATCGTCCCGCCGCTGGCGTTACTCACGGCCGGCGCCTTTGCGGCGATGCGCCAGCAACTCGCGGCATCGCTCGTGCGCCGGGTGGCCACCGTCTTCGGCGTGCTGATGGCCGTCGCCATCCTGTTCCACACCTATCAGGGTCTCTACAACGGCAGCACGGTGAAGTGGAACGAGTCGCCGAACATCGACCAGCACCCTGAGTACCTGTTCGACTGGCGGCATCCGCAGTTCCTGGCCAGCCCCGACATGCTGGAGGCGCGTGAACAGGCGCGGCCTCGCTAGTCACGTCAATCACGCCAAGCACGTTAAGCTAGACCGGTGGCACACTTCGAACTCGGTCTCGACACGTTCGGCGACATCACGGTAGACAACGCCGGACGCCAGGTTTCACACGCACAACAGCTCCGGTATGTGCTCGACGAAGCGATCCTCGCCGATCAGGTGGGCCTCGACGCCTTCGGCGTGGGCGAACATCATCGGCCCGACTTCTCGGTGTCGGCGCCGGAAGTGCTCCTGGCCGCCATCGCCACGAAGACGTCGCGCATCGCACTCGGCTCGGCGGTCACCGTGCTCAGCACCGACGATCCGGTGCGCGTGTTCCAGCGATTCTCCACGCTCAACGCCGTGTCGAACGGTCGCGCGGAGGTGATTCTCGGGCGCGGCTCCTTCACCGAGTCGTACCCGCTCTTCGGCTACGACCTCAACGAGTACAACGAGCTCTTCGAAGACAAAGTCGCGCTCTTTGCCGAGTTGCTGAAAGGCGGCGCGGTGAATTGGCGGCCGGCAGAGAAAGGCACCCACCACCCGATCCGAGTGGATGGCGTGTATCCGACGATCGAGTCGGGCCGCCTGAAGACGTGGATCGGCGTGGGCGGCAGTCCCGAGTCGGTCGTCCGCGCGGCCCGGTACGGTTTCCCGCTGACGCTCGCCATCATCGGCGGCAGCCACTCGCGCTTCCGGCCGTACGTCGATCTGTATCTCGAGCAGCTCCAGCGCTTTGGCCAGGCGGTGCAGCCCGTGGCGGTGCACTCACCGGGGCACATCGCGGAAACGGATGCGCTGGCGCGCGAGCAGGTGTATCCGCACTGGGCCGCGATGATGACGCGCATCGGCGCCGAGCGCGGCTGGCCACCGAGAAGCCGTGACGACTTCGAGCGCGAAGCCGGTCCGGGCGGGGCGCTGCTCGTGGGCTCGCCCGACACGGTGGCGGAGAAGATCATTCGCGCCGCGAAGATCCTCGGCGCGTCGCGCTTCGACATGAAATACAGCAATGGCGCGCTACCGCACGCGCTCGCGATGAAGAGCATCGAGCTCTTCGGCACCAAGGTCGCGCCAGCCGTCCGCGCCGCGATGGCCTGACCGGCTCCGGCGCCGGCTACTTCACCGGCACCGGAGCGATCGTGCCCGACACGTAGTC
>CAYFLU010000035.1:0-22552 GCA_964343975.1 uncultured Solibacteraceae bacterium | reverse complement strand
TCTGGAGAGCGCGCGCCCGATGATGGATCGGTCACTCGTTGGATTGACGATCGAATGGCCGCTGGTCGTCGAGAACCCGACAAGGTCCTCGCTCGGCAGCCGGTCGAGAAAGCGCTTGGCTGCAGCCAGCACGCTCTTTCCCCGGCTGAATGACATCGACAGATCGTCCAGCAGAATCACAAACGTTCTCGGGGCCATCACCGTGCGGGCATCGCCGGCTTTGGGGGATGTGTCTGTCGACTGGGATTCGACGAAACTCAGCACCTTCACCGGGGCCGGGTGTCCGTCGAGTGTGACGGTGAAGTTCTCCGGGACCAACCCCCGGGCGGGGCGCCCGTCTTTGTCCAAGGCGACGACATCGACGGACACGATGTTGACCGTGCTCTTGAACGTCGGGGTCTGCTTCGCCTCGACCGACGTCGCCAGGACCACAGCGAAGACAACTGGCCAGAGTCGCCGACCGAGTCTGATTGTCCGCATGTGCCGCACCAATAGTGCCTGATCGTCGGCAAACTGCAAGGCTCTTCGGGGGGCCACCCAGATCGTCAAATGGCTCGACGCAATCGCCGCAGTGGAGTTGACTCGTTTCAGGCGGAGACTGCCACGACGGACATCTGGCCCTGGGCACGCTTGGTCTTCTTCAGGCGGATCTCCACATCCAGGCCGAGCACGGTGAGGAACTCCATCAGTCGTTCGATCGAGAAGGCACCGGAGCGGTTGCGCATCAACAGCGACACGTGCGGCTGTTTGATGCCGAGGAGCTCGGCGGCGGCCGCCTGCGTGAGGTTGCGGGCCTTAACGATTTTGTAGATTTGCAGGGTGAGGTGCGCCTTCAGCAGTTCCTGCTCGGCGTTCTCGAACCCCAGGTCGGCGAACACGTTGCCGGTGCCGGTCTCGTGGGCCATGGACTTCTTCTTTGTCGCCATCTCAGTGCTGCCTCCGCTTGTGGAGTTCCTTGGCGTCCTTCAGGCGCGCCTTGATCAACTCGATGTCGTGCTTCGCCATGGCAATGCCGCGTGTCGACTTCTTCTGAAACGCATGCAGCACATACACATCGTCTCCCAGCGAGACCGTGTAGACGGCCCTGAACGCGTCACCGGCGTGCCGTTCCACGATCTCCATCACGCTCGCGCCGCCGAATCCCTTGAGGGGCTTGGCGGCCGGATCGGTCTCGCCGCACTGCGCCGCGTAGAGCGCGTGCCCGATGTTCGATTGCGCTGCTTTCGGAAAGGCCTTGAGATCACTGCGCGATGACCCCATCCAGATCACTGCCTTCACTGCCCGCCGCCTGACTGTGCTCGGATACGAGTATATGTATATTTGTATTGGCGATCAACGCGCGCGGTGCCGGCGAGCCATCGTGCGCCCACCGGCAGCGACGAGCTGGGACCCTCGGACCGAACCAGGGACCCGGAACCGAACTCTGGACCCGTCGAACCGAACCCGGGACCCTCGAACAGAACCCGGGACCCGGGACGCGGGACTCGTCCCCGCATCCTTATAGAATCACTGTGCATGCGGTTGAAGACGTCCTACAGTTCACGCGAGGTGGCCGCCATGACGGGGCTGACGGCGCGGCAGCTGCAATGGTGGGACGCGAACGGGATCTTTCAGTCGGCCATCGCGTCGAAGAAGACCTCGTCCGGGGGCTTCACCGAGCGGCGCTACTCGCCGATGGATGTGCTCGAGCTTGTCGCGCTCGCCGATCTGCGCAAGCGCGGGTTTGCGCCGGCACAGATGAAGCACCTCATCGACACGCTGCGCGACTACTTCCGTCGCCGCCTGTCCGAGACGTTGGACGATGCGGGGGAATTGCGGTTGCTGACGGACGGCGTCGGGTTGTTCCTCCGCACACCGCAGGGCCATGTGTTCGATCTGCTCGTGGATCCGTTTCAGCCGGTGATTGCGGATGGGTTGCCGCTGAAACCTGTGAACGGCAAAGTAAAAAGTAAGAAGAAGGTAAGTGAAGAAGTAAAAGTGAAAAGTCAGAAGTTGGAAGGTCGTCCCAAGGGTCAGAGGACTGCGTCATGACGTTGAAGAGAGTGCTCGCGTTCGCGTTCGTCGTTGCTTCCACCACGCTCTTCGCGCAGGCGCCGCAGACGGCGACCGCGCCGAAGCCGGCCGTGCCGGTTGCGGCTCCCAGCAAGATGGGCGCGGTGCCGTCGCCTGCGTCGGTCTTCGGCTTCGAGCCGGGCGCGGACAACAAGCTGGCGACCTATGACCAGTCGGTCGAGTACTTCAAGAAACTCGCCGCCGCGATGCCGCGGAACATGGTCATCAAAGAGGCCGGCAAGACGTCGCAGGGTCGCACCTACATCTACGCGCTGATCTCGAGCGCCGACAACCTCGCGAAGATCGATCGGCTCCGCGAGATCGCGATTCGGCTCGCGCATCCGGAAGGACTCACCGACGCGCAGGCGGCGGCGCTCGCGAAGGAGGGCAAGGCGTTCGTGCACATCGACGGCGGCCTGCACGCCACCGAGAGCGCGGGCCCGCAGCAGACGCCGAAGCTGGCCTACGACATCCTGCGCCAGATGAACGAGCCGCGCTTCAAGGCGATCCTCGACAACTGCGTGCTGATGCTGTGGCCCACGATCAACCCCGACGGCCAGCAGATGGTCGCCGAAGCGTGGATGAAGAATCAGCAGAACCCGTCGTCGCTGTATCAGGAATACGTCGGACACGACAACAACCGCGACGCGTACATGATGAACATGATCGAGTCGCGCGTGCTCGAGCATACGTGGCGCGCGTGGGAGCCGAGCATCATCTACGTGCACCACCAGTCGTCGCCGTTCCCGACGCGCATCTGGTTGCCGCCGTTCGCCGCGCCGATCGCGTCCTACGCGCCGCCGATCATCTCGAGCGAGCTCAACAGCATCGGCATGGCCATCGGCCAGATGCTGGATGAAGAGAACAAGCCGGGCGCCACGCACATGGACGAGACGTTCGACGCGTGGTATCCGGGCTACGTGGACTACCTGCCGGTGTTCAAGAACATCCCGGCGTTCTGGACCGAGACGCAGGGCAGTGGGCCCGCGCCGCGCACGAACACGCTGCAGCAGATTCCGGTGAACATGCGGATTCCGCAGCCGCTCTATCCGAGCCCGTGGCTCGGCACCGAATGGCACCTGGCCGACGCGGTGGCGTATCAGGAGACCGGCTCGATCGCGACGCTCGACTGGGCGGCGAAGTACAAAGAGAACGTGCTGCTCAACCGCTACCGCTCGGGCAAGCAGCAGATCGAGCGCGGCAAGAAGGAAGCGCCGTACGCGTACGTGATTCCGCAAGATCAGCGCGATCCGGTGGCGCCCGTGGAATTGCTGCGGCGTCTCGCGTTCTCCGGCGTCCGCGTGATGCAGGCGACCGCGCCGATCATGATCGACGGCACGTCGTATCCCGCGGGCACGTGGGTGATCCCGACCGATCAGGAATTCGCCGCACTCGCGCGGGAAGTGCTCGAAGCGCAGGTGTACCCGGACGTGCGCTCGTCACCGACGAGCCCGATCAACCAGCCGTACGACGCGGCCGGCTGGACGCTGCCGTACACGATGGGCGTGAAGGTCGCGCTCGCGAAGACGCCGATCGACGACGCGAAGAAGAATCTGAAACTGCTCGGCCCGGCAGTGGATCCGAAGGCGAAGCCGACCGCGTACAACCTCACGCCGAGTCCCGACGCGGCGCCGTTCGACGGCGTGCCCGGCATCGGCTTCAACTCGTCGCCAGCCGCCGCGGCGGTGCTGCCGCTGCCCGGCAAGATCACGGGCACGGGCAGCGCGCTCGGCATCGATCCGGCGCAGCTCAACGCGTTCAAGGCGATCTACAGCACGTGGAAGCAGGGCGGCGCTGTGAAGTTCGCGGCCGCCACCTCGTCAATGAGCGCGCACTACGTGCTCTCCGGACTGTCGGCGGCGCAGCAGGACGAACTCGTGAAGTCGCTCGCGCTGCAGGCGACGCGCATGGACGCGACCGGCGTCGACGTGAAGAAGCCGCGCATCGGTCTCTACAACCCGCCGAACGGCATGGACACCGGCTGGACGCGTTGGATTCTCGAGATGAACAACATCGAGTACACGCCGATCACGCCGGCGGATTTCCCGGGCACGGCGGCGCTCAAGGATCGCTTCGATGTGATCCTGCTCACCGATGACGGTGGCGCGTCCTTCGGTGGCGGCGGCGGTCGCGGCGGTCGCGGTGGTGGGGGCGCCTTCGCGCCTGGCGGCGCTTCGGCGACCCAGGGCGCAGCGGGTGCTGCAGGTGGTGGTCAGGGCGGAGGCCGCGGTGCGGCGCCTGCGCCGGCGGCGGGCGCTGCGCCGTCGCCGAACGTGAAGGCGATCGACGACTTCGTGAAGGCCGGCGGCACGCTGGTGACGTTCAATCGCGCGTCGCTCCAGGCCGCGACCGCGCTGCAACTGCCGATCACGAGCAGCACCACGGCACTGCCGCGCACGGAGTTCTTCGTCGGCGGCAGCGTGCTCAAGATCCATCCGGATCAGTCGCAGCGCGTGATGGCCGGCATGGACACGGAGGCCGGCGTCTTCTTCGACAGCGGCCCCGCGTTCGTCGTGGGCAGCGGCGTGAAGGCGACCGTGCTCGCGAAGTATCAGGACACGGGCTCGCCGCTCATGTCGGGGTATCTGCTCGGCGAGAAGTACCTGAACGGCAAGGCCGCCGCGCTCGAGATCGAACACGGCGCGGGCCGCATCGTGATGCTCGGCTTCCGCCCGCAGTGGCGCGGCCAGACCACGGGGTCCTTCAAGATGATCTTCAACGCGCTGTTGCGGTAGGCGATTGAGCCCCCGGTCGAAAGACCGGGGGCTCCACACCTCACGCCATGGGCGTGTCGGCGCTCTGCCCGTAGATTGCGGGCACCTTGCTGCCCATCGAACGCAGATACGTGCCGAGCTGCGCGCGATGGTGCACCGAGTGGTTGCAGCCCGATGCGATGCAGGCGGCGGCCGGCTGCTTCATCACACCAAAGAAATCGATGTTCGTCGCGAGTGCCTCGCCCGACATCGCGCGCACCTTGTCGAGACGCTTCGGCAGTTCGGCCTTGTAGTACGCCACGAGCGCATTCACGTCGGCGCACGCGGCCAGCACGCGCTTCTCGCCGTCCGGATCCCAGGCAAACGCACCGTTCACAATGCTGTCGAGATACCAGAGATCCGACGCCACGATGTGCGTGGCCACTTCCCACGCCGTGCGCGACTTCGCATCGGGCTTGTAGTCGCGCTTGTCGTTCGGCACGGCGGCCAGCACCGCGGCCGTCGCGTTCGATTCCCACTGCCACACGCCCGTCGACTGCTGGGCGAGAAATGCCGCTTGCTGTGCGTCCATGAAAAGCTCCTTCCAGAAGGCCTGTATATAAGGTGGAGGCGAAAATGCAGCGAAAGCTTCGCGACCGGTCAAGACATGGTCGCTCGCGGACACGACGTTTCGACAACGACGGCGCGCGTGGCAGCCCCGATGTTTGGAACCTGGGGGATTACGACGCGGCGGGCTGCGCGGCAGGGCGTCCGCGACGGCCGGCGAGGTGCCGGATGAACGCGCCGTAGTCTTCGGCGCCTCGGCTGCGCGGGGCGTACTCCCAGATGGTCTGCTGCTGGGTGAGCGCGTAGGTCACATCGATGCACTGGCGAATGCCAGGGCGGTAGAGCGGTTCCGACAATTCCGGGTCGGCATCGAACGCGTCGAAGGCGGCGCGCGTCGCCACCGTCGTGCTCACCGCTACCGGCAACACAGCAAGCACATCGAGCCGGCGTTCGGGCCACAACTCGCGAATCTCGCGCACACCGGCCAGCGTTTGCCGCGCGCCGATGATCGCCATGCGATCCATGCTCACCGGCAGGATCAGATCATTCGCAAACAGCAACGCGTTGTACGTGAGCAGGTTCATCGCCGGCGAGCAATCGATCACGATCGCGTCGTAGCCCTCGACGGGCTTCATGCGCCGCGCCAGCAGCGTCTCGCGCTGGGGCGCGCCGGCCAATTCGGTTTCGAGGGCGAAGGCCGCCGGTGACGACGGCAGCACGTCGAGGCCGTCGCGCACGCCGCGCGCAATCACGTCGTCGGCGGACGTCGTGCCGCGCATGACGTCCACGAGTGTGCGTTCCTGATGCACGCCGAGCGCGTGACCGACGTTGCCTTGCGGATCGGCGTCGATGAGGAGCGTGCGCGAGCCGGCCATGGCCAGGCCGGCGGCCACATGGATGGCGGTCGTGGTCTTGCCGACGCCGCCCTTCATGTTGACGACGGCGATGCGGAGGGGATCGGGACCCAGAAGCGGCTCCGCGCGGGCTATTCGATCGGAAACACCGTGGCGACGTCGTCGGCCGGGCGCGGAATGACGTGCACGCCGACGAGTTCGCCGACCTTGCGCGCGGCGGCGGCGCCGGCGTCGGTCGCGGCCTTCACGCTGGCCACATCGCCGCGCACGATCGACGTGCACATACCGGCGTCCACTTTCTGATACCCGACGAACGTCACGTTCGCCGTTTTCAGCATCGCGTCCGTGGCCTCGACCATGCCCACGTAGCCGCGGGTTTCGACCATGCCGAGCGCATCACCGGAAGGAGCTTTGGCCGCCATAGATCTCACATTCTAGCTGATCCGGCCGCGGGCTGCCACACGGATTCGGCCGGTCACGGTCGTGCCCTCCGCCATGACGAGCTCGTCCATCAGGTTCGTCACAACGCACGAGTGATTCGGCAGCACGCGCACGCGATCGCCGGTCTGGAGGCGCGTCGGCGCGGTGGCTTTCACGGTGGCGTGTTCTTCGCTCAGTCGTTCGATCACGAGCGTCGGATCGGGTGTGCCGTCGGGCAGGATCACCAGGCCGTGGCCGGGGAGTGACGAGAAGCCGCGCGCGCCGTCGAGCGCGAGTGTCTTTGCGCCGCAGTCGAGGATCACGCGCTCGGGTGCCGGCCGAGACACGACCATCGCGCTGATGAAGAGTGCGCACGTGTCGAGCGATGCCGCGTTGAGCCCGGTCTGCGTGCGGTCGAAGAACACGTAGTTGCCTGGACGCATCTCGGTCGGGATGAACGCCGGAGCATCGTCCATGGCCTTCGGGATCGCGACCTGCTTGTCGATGTAGCGCGCGGTCGGCGTGGAGCCGACGCTGATTTCAGGAATCGCGATGCCCATCGCGGCGACCTGCGTGGCGAGGTCGCGGAGCATCTCGGCTTCGCGGATGGCGATGTGCTCGAGTTCCATCTCGGAACCCGCGTGGTACGCGTGTCCCGCGTGACTCAGGAGGCCGCGGAAGTTCAGGCCCGGCAACTGCGCGACGTGCGCCACGCGATGCGCGGCATCCGCCGCGGCCGGGTTGATACCGCAGCGATGGAACCCGACATCGACTTTCACCAGCACATCGAGTGTCTTGCCGGCCGCCGTCATCGCGCGCGACCACCCCTCGGCCACCGCCACGTCGTCGACGATGATCGAGAGGCGGGTTTTGGCGAGGAGCGCGATCACGCGATCGGCGTTGATCGGGTGGACCGGATAGGGCAGGCGGATGTCGGCGATGCCGGCGTCGGCGAACACTTCGGCTTCGCCGAGCTTCGCGCAGCAGATGCCGACGGCGCCGGCTTCGATCTGCCAGCGCGCGATCTCGATCGACTTGTGCGTCTTCGCGTGCGGCCGCAACCGTACGCGCGCCGCGTCGGCGCGCTGCGCCATCGTCTGAATGTTGGCGCGGACGCGCGTGGCATCGAGGAAGGCAAACGGTGTCCGCAGATCCTGAAGAGTCATCCCAGAGATTGTAGTCAACTGTGGAGCACGTGACGGTACGTGGAGAGAAGACCGCCGCACGCGGAGCCGCGGAGTCACGCGGAGAGAAGAGCTGCGAGGGCCTGGTGGTCGCCCCGGAGGGGCGGCCGGGAACGTGAGGGGCACGGCGGAAACGAGAGAGGCTCTGCATTCCTGTGCCTCTCTCGTTTCCGCCGTGCCCCTCACGTTCCACGCCCGGCTTCGCCGGGCCACCAGGCCCGTGCCGCTTGCTCTGTGTTCTCTGCGTTCTCTGCGAGAGAAGCGCTTACTTCATGCCTTCACGGTGAATCGCCCTGTTACTTTCCGAGCGCCGCGGCCGTGTTCAGCTTCGCCGTGCCCGCATCGAGTGCCGCGATGATCTTCTTCGCTTCCGCATCGAACATCGCCCGGTCGCGCTTTTCGACCGCTTCGCGCAGCGCCGGGAACGGCCACGGCGCGTAACCGGTCGTGAGGCCCGGGCCGATGAGCTGGTGCTTGAACCACGCGCGGCCGGGCAGGCCCTGCGGGTTGAGGAACGCGCGCTCGACCTGCGTGAGCGCGTCGCTCATCTTCAGGGCCGCGTTCGCATCGCCCGAAGCGGCCACCTTCGCGGCGGCCGCATCGGCGGCTTTGCCGGCGGTGTCGAGCTTCTTGATTGCCGCCACAATCGGCGCGAAGTCGGGCGCGAAGGCATTGGCGCCCGCGGTGCGCGCGCGCTTCGCGACGTCCGTGCGGATCTCGTCGATGTCGTCCATCAGCGCGCGGCCGTAGCTCGAGAAGGTGAGCGGCGCCACGTCGGCGGTGGCCACGCGCATCGTGAGCAGGCCGAGCATGCGCGCTGCGGCCTGATGGTAGATGAACTCCGGATCGCCGAAGAGCGACATCCACCGGAAGTTGTCGTACACCGAGTGATACACGCCGTAGCTGCCGTTGAAGCCCATGTCGGTGGACGGCACGCCGAGGAAATCGAGGAATGCGGTGTAGTCGGATCCCGAGCCGAGGCGACCGAGCTGCAGGTCGAACGTCTTGTCGGCGCCGTCGAGATTGACCGGCGTGGCCTGCGCCCAGCTCGACTTCGCACGCGCTTCCCACGCGGCGCCCACCGTGCCGCCGTTCTTCGGCTCCGGGATGAGCGCGGCCACCTCACGCACCACATCACGCAAGGACGGCGTGCCCGACGCGCCGAACGTCGAGCCGGTCACCGCCGTGTCGACATTGATATAGGCGACGGCCTTCTGCTGCAGCATCGCCGCATGTTCTTCGGCCCATTCGGTGGAGCCGACGAGACCGTACTCTTCCGCGTCCCACGAGCAGAACAGGATCGTGCGCTTCGGCTTCCATCCCGCCTTGGCCGCTGCGCTCAGCGCGCGCGCCGCTTCGAGCATGGCCGCGGTGCCCGAGTTCGGATCCACGGCGCCCGGCGTCCACGCATCACGGTGATTGCCAAAGATCACGACCTGATCCGTCGTGCCGGGAATCTTCGCGACGACGTCGTAGATCGGCTTGAGGCCTTCGTCCATGGACACGTTCATCGTGACGACGGCGCCACCGGGACCGGCGTGATACGTGAAGGGCAGGCCGCCCTGCCAGTCATCGGGCACGCGCTGGCCGCCCATCTGTCGCAGGATCTTCTCGGCTTCGCGATAGGAGATCGGCAGCGATGGAATCTTCGGCACGTTCTTCATCTCAGCGCGCGTGATGCGTTTGGCCGTGGCCGTGGACGCAACGCCGCCAGGCGTCGACGGATCCCCGGGCTCCGTCGAGAGGAACAACACCGACCCGCGCTGCACTGCGGACGGCGGACGCATCGGGCCATCCGGATACACATCCCCCTTCATGTACCCATCGTCGGCCGGGTCGCTCATGATGAGGACGCCGAGCGCGCCGTGGTCCTGCGCTTCTTTCACTTTCAATCCGCGGAACGCGCCGCCGTAGCGCACGAGTGCGATGCGGCCCTCCACCGAGAGTCCCATCGACGCCAGCCGGTCATAGTCGCCGGGTGAGCCGTAGTTCACGTACACCACTTCACCCGTAGCGTGGCCGCTTGCGCCGTAGCCGTGGAAGGCCGGAAATTCCTTGAACATCGACGCGTTGCGATCCTGCGGGTAGCTGTCTTCGACGAGCGACAGCTCCTGTTTCACCGGCGCGATCATCTGCAGCGACACCTCGAACGGGTGGTTGATGAAGACGTCGTACTTCACCGTCTCGGTCTCGAGGCCGAACTCCTTGAAGCGCGCGGCTACGTAGTCGGCCACCTTCTTCTCTTGGGGCGTGCCGGCGACGTGCGGTTCGTCGGTCAGCGCCTGCAACCATTTGCGCGCATTCGCCGGCGTCGGCGTGTCGAGCACGATCTTCTCGAACCTGGCATTCGCGTCCGCGGAGGCCTTGCTGAAGCCGGCCGGCGGCGCGGACTGCGCGTGCACGAACGCGAGCGAGGCGGTGACGATGGCGGTGAGGACGATGGCGGTGCGTCGCATGGTGAAGGTCATTGTGCGGCAGATGGGGATGGAAGCAAAGCAGTGGTTCCGCAGTGATATTCTCCGGCGCATGACTGCTCGCGCCCTTCGTGTGGCCGCACTCGCGGTCGTGCTCGTCACGTCGTCACTTTCGGCTCAGGAACGTCTCTCGCCCGGCGCGTTGCCGGCGGCGGATCGTCCGTTCGGTTCGCTACGCGAGCAGGCGGCCATGCAGCAGGCGTGGCTGAAGAAACGGATCGACACGTTTCTGCCCGCGCTGATGCGCAAGCAAGGCATCGATCTGTGGGTGGTGCCGATGCGCGAGTACAACGAAGACCCGGTGTTTCCGGCCATCGTCGCGCCCGAGACGTTCGCGGCGCGCCGTCGCACCATCTACGTGTTCTTCGACAAGTGCGCGGCCGCGAATGCGCCGGTGGCGCCGAACTGCGTGGAGCGCATCGCGCTCGGCGGCACGTCGCAGGGCGGCGTGTACGACACGAAGGCCTCGACGCGCGCGGTGGCGCCGCAGCCGGGGGGACGTCAGGCAGAGCTGTGGGGCGACGAGCAGTGGCAGTTGCTGAAGAGCGCGGTCGAAGACCGCAAGCCGAAGGTGATCGGCATCGATCGATCCACCGTGTTTGCGTTCACCGACGGGTTGTCGAGCGGCGAACTGCAGGGCATGAGCGCGGCACTCGGTCCGGCGTGGTCGGCGAAGTTCAAAGACGCGGAAGGTCTGCCGCTCGAGCTGATCGCGTCGCGCCTGCCCGAGGAAGAGCAGTTCTTCAACAAGATGACGGCGCTCGTCTGGCAGATGACGCAGACGATGTTCTCGGAGAAAGTGATCGTGACGGGGCAGACGCGCGCGAGTGATCTCGTGTGGTGGTGGCGGCAGCGCGTGAACGATCAGGGCCTCGGCACGTGGTTCCAGCCGAGCATCGAAGTGCAGCGGCAGGGCGTGGCCGACACGGGCGACGATCCGGTGATCCTGCCGGGCGATGTGCTGCACTGCGACGTCGGCATCACGGTGGCGCGCCTCAACACGGACACGCAGCACATGGCCTACGTGCTCAAGCCCGGCGAGACGGATGCGCCGGCGGGATTGAAGAAGGCGCTGGCGAATGCGAACGCGATGCAGGACATCGCGATGGAAGAGATCAAGCCGGGTCGCACGGGCAATGAGGTGCTGAAGTCCGTGCTCGATCGCATGAAGGCGAAGGGCATCACCGGCACGATGTATTCACATCCGATTGGCCTCAACGGCCACGGCGCCGGCCCGCTCATCGGTTTGTGGGACCTGCAGGGCGGCGTGCCCGGCCGTGGCGACGCGAGGGTCATTCCGTCGATGTGGTTCTCGATCGAACTCCAGGCCACGACGCCTGTGCCCGAGTGGGGCGGTCAGCCGGTGCGCATGGCGCAGGAAGAAGACATGATCGTCGGCGCCGACGGCAAAACCCGCTGGGCCCTCAAGCGCCAGGACCAGCTGTTTCTGGTGAATGCTCGTGGAGCCCGGGACCTTTAGGTCCCGGGGCACTCATGAATCCTGGACCTAAAGGTCCAGGGCTCCAATGAGCAGCCCGAGACTCTGGAGCCCGGGACCTTTAGGTCCCGGGTGCACTTCATCTCGGCACAGATGCTGCACGCAGAGCCGATGTGTATCGGCATCCGCATCGTCTCACCCAACTCGACGCGCGCGGAACGGGACGTCATTTCCTGACGATTTGCTGCAGGGAACGTCGCGCGGTGTTCGTCGCCTCCAGCACCGTCGATCCCGTTGTGCGGCAGTTTCTGACAGTAGCCGGGGCCTCTGATGTCGCAGTTCTTGCGTACTGCGTCATGCCCGACCATGTACATCTGCTCGTCGAGTCTGGTGATGTGAAACAGGTGGCGGAATTCGTCCGCCTGTCGAAGCAGAGGTCGAGCTTTCACTACAGGCGCGAGACCGGCAGGTTGCTGTGGCAGCCGAGTTACTTCGATCGAACGCTCAGGAATGGCGAAGATCTGTTCCCCGTGCTGCGCTATCTGATCGAGAACCCGGTTCGAGCGAAGTTGTGTAACGACGTGCGCGCGTATCCCTTCTGGGGATCGCCCCTCTACTCGCGCGACGAGCTGCTGGAGTTCGCTGGACGTGGAGCTCGGGACCTTGGAGCCCGGGACCTTTAGGTCCCGGGTGCATCCGTGAACCCTGGACCTAAAGGTCCAGGGCTCCATTGAGCTGCGGTGACTCTGGACCTAAAGGTCCGGGGCTCCATTGAGCTGCGGTGACCCTGGACCTAAAGGTCCAGGGCTCCAATGAGTCGCCCGGGTTCTCTGGACTCGAGCAATTCCCGGCCGAGATCGACGAGCGCGCGCGCCGTGGTCTCGTCGGGCCCGTCGCCGACGACGCGCGCGACGCCGATTTCGGTCTTGGATCCGCGGATCCAGAGGAAGCCGTCCGCGCCAGGGCGCGTGAGGCGCGCCTTCCAGCCATAGCCGGCCGCGGCCGGTTTGTCAGGGCCGGAGTAGCGCGTGTAGGAGTAGACGATCTCGAACCCGGCCCAGGTGCCCGCGCGGCCCTGCGCGAACGCGCGCGGGAACGCCGCGTCCAGATGCGCGACGGTGGCGGCCCAGTCGGCCGGCGCCGCGCACTTGCGCATGATCGAGCGCTGCGCCGGCAGCATCGCCATGCAGCCGGAGAGGCCGGGTGCCATGGCCGTGCCCGGCGCGAGCGTGCGCGCGATGATGTCGCGCAGTTCCGCGTCGGCGGCCGCGAGCAATGCACCCGCACCGACGAGTGAGCCGTCGCGACACGTGGTCCCCGCGAAGATCGTGCCACCGTTCGGGCCCTCGACGCCGACGACCGCGCGGCGTCCGCGGCGCTCCTCGTCGCGCATCGCGGTGACGACGTTGATCTCACCCGTCTCGACCTCGACGACGGCCGCGCCGAACGCCGCGGCGATCTGTCGCACGCGGCACGACGTGGCGTCGCTGGCGATGACCACAGCCGGGCGCGTGTCACCGCTCCGCACGTGCACCGCCAGCGCGATGGCCGTGTTGATCGCGGCGGCCGCCTGCGGTGAGGGAATCTGCGCCGCGCCATTCGCGTCCACGAACGTGAGGTTGCCGCGGTCCGCGTCGAAGTCGTACGCGAGGCCGAAGAGCGCGCCCTCGCGGCGCACCCGCTCCGCCAGATCGTGCAGCACGTGGGTGCCGTCGCCGCGCACCTGCTCGACGTCGATCTCGTGCGCCACCGCGCCTTCCGTGGCATTGATGACGATCGGCTCCACGCCGAGCGCGGCAAACGCCCGCGCGGCAATCGTCGACGCCGCGCCGCCGTTCGGATCCACGACCACGCGCGCGCCCGGTGCCGATGCGCGATAAGCGCTCGCGATGAAGCCGAGGTAGTGCGCGATCGCCGCCTCGCGAATCGCCCCATCTTCTTCGATCACGATCCCAGCCGTGGCATCGTCGATCACGGCCGGCGAGAAGGCATTGGCGGCGCGGATGAGATGGCCCATCTCGGCTGCCGACAAGAGCGCGCCCGGCGGCGCTGGGTCGACGCCGAACGTCTCGATGCCCGTGGCGTATTTCCAGCCGTTGTCGGTGATCGGGTTGTGACTGGCGGTGATCATCACGCCGCCGTGCGCCTCGAACTGCCGCACCGCGTGCTGCCACACGGGCGTGGTGACGACGCCGAGGCGGAGCAGGTCGAGTGAGACGCCCAGGTCGTGGCACGCGCGCGCGAGGCCGCGAGCCTGCGCGGCCGCGATGGCGCCACCGGACGGGCGCGGGTCACGCGCGAGCACGAGCCGCGCCGAGGTCGATGGATGCGCCTGCAGGCGCGAGAGCGCGTAGCAATAGGCGTGACGGTAGGCGAACGCCTCGTCTTCGCGAGTCACGCCGCCCTCGAGCGCCGAACGGACGCCGGAGTACGACTGGAGCCACCTCACGCGTGTGCTCCCGGCGCTGCGCCGTTCGTCGCGGACGACGCCGAGAGGAACCGCTGAATCAGCGGCGTCTGCCGGTCCTCCTCGAGCAGGAAGCAGTCGTGTCCGTAGGGCGCGTCGATGATCTCGAGGTCCACACTTCGGCCTTCGGCCCGAAGCGCGTCAGCGAGCGCGATCGAGCCCGACGGCGGATAGAGCCAGTCGGACGTGAACGAGATCAGCAGCGTGCGCGCGTGCATGTGCCGCACGGCCGCGCGCAGATCGCCGCCGCCGTGTGCGCGCGCGAGATCGAAGTACGAGAGCGCGCGCGAGAGATAGAGATAGGTGTTCGGATCAAAGCGCTGGCGGAACTTCGCGGCCTGATGGCGCAGATAGCTTTCCACTTCGAACTCCGGCTCCGTGAGCGTGTAACGGAGGTCGCCGCCATGTTGCAGTCGCCGTCCGAACTTGCCGTGCAGCGATGGCGCCGACAAGTACGTGATGTGGCCGACCATGCGCGCCACGCCCATGCCGTCGAGCGGTGCGCGGCCCGTGTCGTAGTAGTGGCCGCCCTGCCAGTTCGGATCCGCCATGATGGCGTTGCGCGCAATGGCGTTCCACGCGACACCCTGCGGTTCGAGCGCGTGGGTGCTTGCGATCGGAATGATCGCGTCGACCTGATCGGGATAGCGCACGGCCCATTCGAGCGCCTGCATGCCGCCGAGCGATCCGCCGGCCACCGCCGCGAGCCGCGGTAGCCCGAGCACATCGAGAAATGCGCGCTCGGCGCGCACCATGTCGGCCACCGTCACCACCGGAAAATCGCTGCCATACGGGCGGCCGGTCTCCGGATTGATCGACGACGGTCCCGTCGTGCCTTTGCAACCGCCGAGGAGATTCGTGCTGACGACGAAGTAGCGATCGGTGTCGAACGCCTTGCCGGGACCGATCATGCCGTCCCACCAGCCGAGCGTGCGGCCGCGCTGGCCGTCGCGCTCCTCCGCGCCGAAGCCATCGCGCGTGCCTTCGCCGTCGGTCGTCGACCAGCCAGCGGCATGCGCGTCGCCGCTGAGTGCGTGACACACGAGGATGACGTTGTCTTTCGCCGGCGAGAGCGTACCGTACGTTTCGTACGCGATCGTGACGCGCGGCAGCGTGCGGCCGCACTCGAGCGCGAGCGGCTGCGGTAAATCCAGTGTCTGTGTGGTGACGACGCCGACCGATCCGTCCATCTAGAGTCGCGTCCGAATGGCCCAGAGGTCGGGGAAGAGCGGCGTGAAGAGCGTGGTGCGCAGATACTCGGCGCCGGCCGAGCCGCCCGTGCCGTGTTTGAAGCCGATCGTGCGCTCGACCATCTTCACGTGCCGATAGCGCCACTCCTGCACACCTTCGTCGAGGTCGACCAGCAGTTCAGCCAGTGAGCGGAGTGGGCCGCCCGTGCGATACACGGTGACGAGCACGTCTTGCATGGCCGTATCCGCGGCGATCGTCGCCGTGACATCGCGCTCGAGCACCGACGCCGGCACGGGCAAGCCGTGCCCGTGCAGCGCGCGCGCGAAGGCATCCCACAGCGTCGGCGCGGCGTACAGCCGATCAAGCTCGGCGCGTTCTGGTGAACCGGCCTCGAACATCGCGGTGAACCGCGGCGACTTCTTGCCGAGCAGAAACTCGAACGCGCGGAACTGCCAGCTCTGAAATCCGCTCGAGCTTTCGAGGAACGTCCGGAAGCTCAGGAACTGCACCGGCGTCATCGTCTCGAGCACATCCACTTGCGCAACCATCGTCTTCAGGATCGTCAGCATGCGCCGGAGCGTGGACATGGCGCCGGCCACATCGCCGGCCTCGAGCAGGGCTTCGACGCGCGCGGCTTCATGCCGCTGCTGCTTGAACCACAGCTCGTAGACCTGGTGAATGACGATGAAGAGCATCTCGTCATGTTCGGGCCCGTCGGAGACGGGCGACTGCAGCGCCAGCAGCTCCGGGATGCGGAGATACCGGCCGTAGGTCAGCTCCACGGATCCGCGCTCACTTTCACCTCGCCCTTGAGCGGCGTGGCCACGCCAGGCACGGTGATCGTGATGATGTAGGTGCCCGGCTCGACGAGCGCGCCCTGCGCGCCGCCGCGTCCGCCACCGCCACCGCCGCCACCACGTCCGGCGGCGCCACCGCGTCCGCCCGCGGCCGCATCCGCGGCCGGGGCCGGCGGCTGCGCGCGTAGATCCCACGACACATGGTTCACGCCGGCGGCGCCCGGACCTTGCAGGGTGCGGACCACGCGGCCGAAGCGATCGCTGACGGTGATCTCGACGTTGGCCTTCGCGCTGTTCAGGTGGTAGCTGATGCTCGCGCCGAAGTCGGGGTTGGGCGCGAAGAACGTGCCCGTGCCGAACCAGGCTTGCGGGGAGTTGGTCACGATTTGATACGCCGGCGGAATCGGCGCGAGTGCCGCCGGTGCCGCCATCGCGGCCGCGTCGAAGGCTTCCATCGCGCCCATGTCATCGAGGATCCAGATGCCGCGGCCGTGCGTGCCGAGCACGAGCGCGTTGTCGCGCGGGTGGATCACGATGTCGTCGACCGACACGGTGGGGAAGCCGCCGCGCAGCGACAGCGGCTGCATCGTCTTGCCGCCGTCATTGCTGAAGAAGGCGCCCTTTTCTGTGCCGAGCACGAGCACGTTCGCGCTGCGCGGATGTTCGCGCACGCGATTGACGGACGCATCACCGGCCGCCAGCGCCGTCCACGTCTGACCGAAGTCGTTCGTGACGAAGAGGTAGGGCTTGTAGTCGTCGGTGTAGTGCCCGTCGAAGGTCACATACGCACGGCCGGCCACGTGGGCGGAGGCGAGCACGGTGCTCACGTAGGTGTTCTTCGGCACACCGGGGAACTTGCCCGTGAGGTTGACCCACGTCTTGCCGCCGTCGCGCGTCATCTGCACGGTGCCGTCCTGCGCGCCGGTGTAGAGCACCTTCGCGTCGAGCGGCGACTCGCTGATGGACGTGAGCGAGTTGAAGGGCGACGTGCCGTCGTTGCGCGACAGCGCGTCGGCCGGCGGGTTCTCGGTGCCGGCCGGATGATCGACGCCGCCCGTGAGGTCGCCGCTGATCGCCGTCCACGTTTTGCCCTGATCGTGCGAGCGGAACAGGATCTGCGCGCCCATGTAGATCGTCTTCGGGTCGGCGCTCGACACGATGATCGGCGTGTCCCAGTTCCAGCGGAGCGCCGTGCCCGCGAGCGTCGGCCGCACCGACGTGCGCTCCATCGTCTTGAGATTCACGCGCGAAGCCGCGCCGTTCTGCGACTCGGCGTAGGCGTAGTCTTCGTCGGCGCGGTCGAACTTCACGTAGAAGCCGTCGCCGCCGCCGATGTTCCAGGCGTCGCGCGCGGCGATGCCGTTGCGGTCGCGGACCGCGCTCGGCACGCACCACTCGCCGTTGTCCTGCAGGCCGCCGCACACCGTGAAGGGAATCTTGTTGTCGACGTCGATCTCGTAGAACTGCCCGATCGGCATGTTCATGCGGAAGTCCCACGTCACGCCGCGATCCCACGAGATGCTCACGCCGCCGTCGCCGCCGATGATCAGGTGATTGGTGTTGTCGGGATCGATCCACAGCGCGTGGTCTTCGCCGTGCACGCCGCTCACGCCCGTGTCGACAAACGTCTTGCCCGCGTCGTTCGACACGTAGAAGCCGCGGTTCGAGCCGAGCGTGTACACGCGGTTCTTGTCTTTCGGATCCACGCGGATCTGTGAGTAGTAGCTCGGGCGCGTGTTGAGCGTCGCGAGCTTCTCCCACGTCTCGCCCGCGTCGCTCGTGCGGAACACGCCGCCGTCCTTGGCTTCGACGGTGGCGAACACGACCTTCGGATCCGCCGCGTAGATGTCGAGGCCGATGCGGCCGAGATCCCCCGAGGGCAGGCCCTTCGTCAGGCGCTTCCACGTCGCGCCGGCGTCGATCGACTTGTAGATGCCGCTGCCCGGGCCGCCGCCGTTGAAGCCCCATGACGAGCGCTCGCGCTGGTACATCGCGGCAAAGAGCACCTTCGGATTCTTCGGATCGATCACGAGGTCGGTCGCGCCGGTTTTGGGATCAACGTAGAGAACCTTCTTCCACGTCGTGCCGCCGTCGGTCGTCTTGAACACGCCGCGCTCTTCGTTCGCGCCCCAGAGATGGCCGGCGGCCGCCACGTACACGACATTGGCGTTGAGCGGGTCGATCACGATGCGACCGATGTGCTTCGTGTCGGTGAGGCCCATGTTCGTCCAGGTCTTGCCGGCGTCCGTGCTCTTGTACACGCCGTCGCCCCACGACGAACTCTGCCGGTTGTTGTTCTCGCCCGTGCCGACCCACACGGTGTTCGGCGCCGACGGCGCGACGGTCACGTCGCCGATCGACTGCATGGCGTTGACGTTGTCGAAGACGGGTGTCCACGACGTGCCCGCGTTCGTGCTCTTGAAGACGCCGCCGCTCGCGGTGGCGACGTAGATCGCGTCGGGCTGGCCGGGCACGCGCGCCACAGCGAAGTCGTCGATGCGCCCGCTCGTGTTCACGGGCCCGATGCTGCGCCACTTCACCTGATCGAAGGGCGTGGGCCTCGGTGCTTGCGCGGTGAGGTGAGCGATCGACCAACCGGTGAGGACGACGACCGCGAGGGGCAGGGCATGTCGGAAGCGCATGCCCAAAAGTATAGGGCGAGGGCTTACGACCCTCCGATCTTTGTACCCGCGCTCTTGTACGGCTTGAAGTTGTTGCCCCAGTCGACGCCGACGACGTCCACCGACACGTTGTCGCCGTCGATCTGGACAACGAGATAGTGGTAGGGATTGTCGCCGGCGTTCACGCCGGGCTTCACGAGGTGCTCGAGTGCGACCTTGGCGTCCTTGCGTGCCTTGTCGGCGAGAAAGTCCTTCGTGGTCGGCTCGCCCTGATACGTGTAGAGCGGCGCGCCGCCGCCTCCGCTCACGATGTGGTCCATGCGGTGCTTGCCGCTGGCGTCTTCGTAGCGCTCGACCCAGTGTTCGAAGAGATGCTCGTGTCCGGCGATCGTCATCCGCACGTGATGCTGGCGGAAGAGCGGTTCGTACTTGTCGCGCACGGCCACGGTGGCGGCTTCGAGCGCGACGCTGGCATTGCCATGCGGCCCCGAGGAGAACGGGGGATGGTGCATGAAGGCGATGACGTGCACGTAGCGCTTCCGGTCGAGCCCCTCGAGCTGCGCCTTCACCCAGTTGAACTGCGTCTCGTCGGGGGCGACCTGTGAGTCGAACGCGATCATGAAGGTGTTGCCGTAGCCGAAGGCGTACGTCGGATACCCGTTCAAGCGGCGCGGCGAGCCCTCCGCCGGCATCAGGTTCTTGTTCGCGTCGAGGAGGTTCTTCAGGCCCTTCGCGCGCTCCGCGTCCTTGAGATCGGTGGCGGCCGTCACGTCGTGATTGCCGGCCGTGAAGAAGTAGGGGACGTCCGCGCCCTTCGTGAGGCGCTCGATGATCGGGATGTAGCTCACGTTGAGCTGCTTGCCGTCGCGGCCGTTCACGACCGCGTCGCCCGACTGGATCACGTACTTCACGGGAAACGCTGTGGTCGACAGCCGCTTGATCGTCGCGAGCATCGAGTCGACGACCAGCGTGTGCTCGGCCTCGAGCTGTTCGCCGTCATGCCGGCCGCGCGTGTCGCCGTAGGCGATGAACGAGAACTTCGTCACGCCGGCCGAGGCGGCTTCGGCCGGGAGCGGCGTTTTGGGCGCGGCAATGGCGCGGGCCGGTTCCGTCGGCGCGGCCTGCGCCGCTGAGGTTGTCGCGGCTTGGGCGGCGGTCGTCGATGCTGCGGGCGCCGGCGTCTGGGTGGTCGTGCTCTGAGCGGTGAGCCCCGCGGCCCAGAGGGCAGCCGCCAGGGTGGGGAGGGCAGCAAAGCGAAGGACGCGCATGCGCATGGTCTGCCGAGTATAGGGCGGGCGCGTGACGGCCGTGAAAAGGTCGTAGAATCGCGGCCTCAGGAGTGTCTATGGCATCGCGATATCTGGGGAGAGTGGTCTTGGCCGCGGCCGCGGCCGTGGCGGTCACCGTGACCGTCGCGGCGACGCCGCAGCCGGTGGAGCCGCGGGCGCCGCAAGGCGGCGGCGGACAGGGACGTGGCGGCGGGGCGGCCGCCGGCGGCGGCACGATCGAAGATCGTGTGGCCGGCGCGAAGAAGCTCGACGGCTTCTTCCCGCTCTACTACGACGAGCGCGGCGGCACGCTGTGGCTCGAGATTCCGAAGTTCAATCAAGACTTCCTGTTCTCGACCGGGCTGTCGGCGGGTCTCGGCTCGAATGACATCGGGCTCGATCGCGGCGGCGGCGGCCAGGGTCGCGTCGTCCACTTCGAGCGCGTCGGGCAGAAGGTGATGCTCGTGCAGCCGAACCAGTCGTTCCGGTCGAGCAGCGCGAATCCGCTCGAGCGCAAGTCAGTGGAAGACTCGTTCGCGAAGTCGATCCTCTGGGGCTTCACGGTGGCGGCGGAAACGAACGGGCGCGTGCTGATTGACGCGACGCCGTTCTTCCTGCGCGACATCCACAACGCCGGCCGCTCGCTCGGCCAGTATCGCGTGGACCTCACGCGCAGCGCGTTCTTCGCGCCGAACACGCGCAACTTCCCGAAGAACACGGAAGTGGACATGACGCTGACGTTCGTCAGCGACGCGGCCGGCGGCCGCGGCGGCGGCAACGCGGCCGGTCCGCAGCAGGGCCCGACCGGCGTGGGCGCGGCTGACAACGGCGCGGGCGGCACGCGAGGCGGCGGCCTCTTCGCCGGCACCGTCGGCAGTGTGGCGGCCTCGGCCGATGCGGTGACGCTGCGCGAGCACGCGTCGTTCGTCGAACTGCCCGACAGCAACTTCCAGCCGCGCTGGGATGATCCGCGCGCCGGCTACGGCGGTGGCAGCTACGTCGACTACTCGACGCCGATCGGCGATCCGATGGTCGTGCGGCAGATCCGCAAGCATCGCCTGCAGAAGAAGGATCCGAACGCGGCGATGTCGGATCCGGTGAAGCCGATTCATTACTGGGTGGACTCGGGCGCGCCCGACGACGTGAAGCAGGCGCTGCTCGAAGGCGCGCGCTGGTGGAACCAGGCGTTCGAAGCCGCGGGCTTCACGAACGCATTCAAGGTCGACGTGCTCCCCGCGGACGCCGATCCGATGGACATCCGCTACAACATGATCAACTGGGTGCATCGGTCGACCCGCGGCTGGAGCAGCGGCGGTACGGTCGCCGATCCGCGCACGGGCGAGATCATCAAGGCCACGGTCACGCTCGGCTCGCTACGCGACCGTCAGGACTACATGATCTTCGAAGGCCTGCTCTCGCCGTACAAGACGGGCACGGAAAAGCCCGACATTCTTTATCAAACCGCACTGAAGCGCATTCGTCAGCTGTCGGCCCACGAAGTCGGCCACACGCTCGGCCTCGGTCACAACTACTACGACAGCAGCAAGGGCTGGATCTCGGTGATGGACTATCCGCATCCGCTCGAGACGCTCAACGCCGACGGCACGATCGACATCAGCAACGCGTATCCGCAGAAGATCGGCGACTGGGACAAGGTCACGATCAACTACGGCTATCGCGAGTTCCCGAAGGGCACCGACGAGAAGGCCGCGCTGACGAAGATCCTCGACGATGCATGGAAGGACGACATCCGCTACTTCACGAATCAGGACACGGACATTCATCCGCGCGTGGAGCAGTGGTCGAACGGCGTCAATCAGGCCGACGAGCTCAACCGCCTGATGAAGGTGCGTCGCTCGGCGCTCGACCGCATCGGTGAGCAGACGATCCGTCTCGGCGCGCCGATGACGACGATCGAGGAACCGCTCGTGCCGATCTGGATGTATCACCGCTACGCCGTGGAAGGCGCGGCGTCGATGCTCGGCGGCCAGGACTTCATCTACGCGATGCGCGGCGATGGCCGCACGCCGACGAAGTGGGAGTCGGCGGCCAACCAGCGCAAGGCGCTCGAGGCGCTCGCGGGCACGTTGAAACCGGCGGAGCTCGTGGTGCCGAAGCGCATTCTGGATCTGATTCCGCCGCGTCCGCCGGGCTGGGGGCTGCATCGTGAGCTGTTCCCGCGCACGACGGGCGACGGCTTCGATCCGCTCTCGCCGGGCACGATCGCCGCGGATGTGACGATCGGCTTCATGCTCGAACTGCCGCGCGTGGCGCGTATCGTCGCGCAGCACGCCGTCGACCCGACGCTGCCGGGCCTCGAGGAAGTGATCGATCGTCTGATCAAGGCCACCTTCGATGCGCCGACGGCGAACCCGTATGAAGCGGCGGTGCAGCGTGCGGAGCAGCGCGTGCTCGTGTCGCGCCTCATGGGCGTGGCGCAGGCGTCGACCAACAACGACGTGCGCGCGATTGCCGCGGGCCGGCTCAACCGCATCGCCGCGCGCGCCGGCGCGGCGTCGGCCAACG